>NZ_JBFULE010000986.1:0-1740 GCF_056400485.1 Roseateles sp. P5_B10 | reverse complement strand
TTGGACGTCAGCGCCAGCTCGGCCGCCTTGTCTTCCAGCGCGTGGCGGGCCTGCTCGACCTCGGCGTTCTTGCGCTCCACTTCCTCGTTCTGCTCGGCCAGCAGGCGGGCCTTGGTGCCGAGCTGCTCATTGGTCTCCTGCAGCTCGCTCTGGCGCGACTGCAGCTCCACCGTCAGCTGCTGCGACTGCGACAGCAGCGACTCGGTGCGCATCGTCGCCTCGATGGTGTTGAACACCGCGCCGATGCTCTGCGTCAGCAGTTCCAGGAAGGCCAGCGAAGCGCTGCTGAAGGGCTGCAGCGTGGCCAGCTCGATGACGGCCTTGGTCTGGCCCTCGAACAGCACCGGCAGCACGATGACGCTGACGCGCGGCGCGTAGCCGAGGCTGGACGAGATAGCGACGAAGTCCGAAGCGATGTCGGCCAGCAGGGTGCTGCGCTTCTCCAGCGCGCACTGGCCGACCAGGCCTTCGCCCATCTCGATGGTGGGCGCCAGCCGCACGGCGCCGGATTGGGCGTAGCTCGCCAGCAGGCGCAGCTGCTGGCGGTTGTCGGCCTCGGCGCCGGCCACGTGATAGATGGTGCCCTGGTGCGCCTGCACCAGCGGTGCCAGCTCGGTCAGCAGCATCTGGCTGACGGTCTGCAGCTCGCGCTGGCCCTGCAGCATGCCGGTGAACTTGGCCAGGTTGGTCTTCAGCCAGTCCTGCTCGCGGTTGCGCTCGGTGGTCTCGCGCAAGTTGGAGATCATCGTGTTGATGTTGTCCTTGAGCTCGGACACCTCGCCCTTGGCCTCGACCTGGATGGCGCGCGTCAGGTCGCCCTTGGTCACGGCCGTGGCGACCTCGGCGATGGCGCGCACCTGGGTCGTCAGGTTGGCGGCCAGCAGGTTGACGTTGCCGGTCAGGTCCTTCCAGGTGCCCGAGGCGCCCGGCACATGGGCCTGGCCGCCGAGCCGCCCGTCCACGCCCACCTCGCGGGCCACATTGGTCACCTGCTCGGCGAAGGTGGCCAGCGTGTCGGTCATGTTGTTGATGGTGTCGGCCAGGGCCGCCACCTCGCCCTTGGCCTGCACGGTCAGGCGCTGGGTCAGGTTGCCGTTGGCCACGGCCGTGACGACCTTGACGATGCCGCGCACCTGCTCGGTCAGGTTGGAGGCCATGAAGTTCACGTTGTCGGTCAGGTCCTTCCAGGTGCCGCCCACGCCGGCCACCTTGGCCTGGCCGCCGAGCTTGCCCTCGGTACCCACCTCGCGGGCCACGCGCGTGACCTCGCCGGCAAAGGCGTTGAGCTGGTCGACCATGGTGTTGATGGTGTTCTTCAGCTCCAGGATTTCGCCGCTGACGTCCACCGTGATCTTGCGGTTCAGGTCGCCGCGCGCCACGGCCGTCGTCACCTCGGCGATGTTGCGCACCTGAGCCGTCAGGTTGGCGCCCATGGTGTTGACCGAGTCGGTCAGGTCCTTCCAGGTGCCGGCCACGCCGGGCACGACGGCCTGCACGCCGAGACGCCCTTCGGTGCCCACTTCGCGGGCCACCCGCGTCACTTCCGACGCGAAGGAGCGCAGCTGTTCCACCATCGTGTTGATGGTTTCCTTGAGCTGCAGAATCTCGCCGCGCACGTCCACGGTGATCTTCTTGGACAGGTCGCCGTTGGCCACCGCAATGGTCACGTCGGCGATGTTGCGCACCTGGCCCGTCAGGTTGGACGCCATCGAGTTGACGTTGTCGGTCAGGTCCTTCCAG
>NZ_JBFULE010000985.1:0-1743 GCF_056400485.1 Roseateles sp. P5_B10 | reverse complement strand
GGTGGCGGTTCAGCGCGGCTTCCTGCTGGCGCCAGTCGAAGCCGTTCAGCCACTGGTGGGCCAGTTCACGGACGAAAGCGACGGGCTGGCCGCGGCTCCAGTCCTGCGCCACGGCCTGCGGCCAGCGCGTCTGGCGCAGGCGCTGCTTCAGATCGTCGATGGCGGCTTGCGGGATGTCGATGTGGAAGGGGCGGATGGCAGCGGTCATGGTGGGCTCCAGGTGAGGTGAATCGATGGAACCCAGTGTCCGCAGCGGTCGGTTTGGGGTCTTGTAAAAACCCGCCACGGGGCGCTTGCATTTCTTCATCCACCGGCTGTCCGGAAGCTGTCGCCAGGGCGGCGGCTCTCGTCACACAATGACCGGCGCCGCCTCCCGCGCGGCGGCGTACTTCCAAGACTCAAGGAGCCGCACATGAAAAGGATTTCCCAGCTCAACGCCATCGCGCTCACGGCAGCCCTGCTGCCAGCCGCCGGCTTCTGCGCCGAAACGGCGACCGCACACCCCGGCCAGCACCCGGCCCACTGGACTTACAGCGGCGTGACCGGGCCGGCCAAATGGGCCAGCGTCGACGAGAAGTTCGGCACCTGCGCGATGGGGCAGACCCAGTCGCCCATCGACATCCGCACCACCGACGTCCAGTCGGCTGCCCTGCCCGCGATCAGCTTCGACTACAAGCCCACGCCGCTGAAGATCATCGACAACGGCCACACCGTGCAGGTCAACATCGCGCCGGGCAGTTCGATCACCGTCGGCGACAAGCGCTACGAGCTGCTGCAGTTCCACTTCCACAAGCCCAGTGAGGAACGGGTGAACGGCAAGGCCTATCCGCTCGTGGCTCATCTCGTTCACAAGAGCGAGGACGGCAAGCTGGCCGTCGTGGCGGTGTTGATGGACAAGGGTGCCAGGCTGCCGCTGATCCAGGCCGTGTTCGACAACCTGCCCAAGGCCAAGGAGCAGGAGTCCAGCGTCGCCGGCCTTGGCATCGACCTGAACGCCCTGCTGCCCGACAACCGCGCCTACTACAGCTTCGCCGGCTCGCTGACGACGCCGCCCTGCAGCGAAGGCGTCAGCTGGTTCGTGCTGAAGACGCCGGTGCAGGTGTCTGCCGAGCAGATCGCCCGCTTCGGCCGCGTCTATGCAATGAACGCCCGACCCGTGCAGCCGCTCAACGGCCGGGTCATCCAGGTCAGCCAGTGAGCGGGCGGGCGCTGCTCAGGCGCCCGTCTCCAACAAGGCCCGCAGGCCGGCCTCGTCGAGCACGGGGACGCCGAGGCTGCGGGCCTTCTCCAGCTTGCTGCCGGCCTCCTCGCCGGCGATGACGTAATTCGTCTTCTTCGACACCGAGCCGCTGACCTTGCCGCCCGCCTCCTCGATCAAGGCCTGGGCCTCGTCGCGCGAGAGTGTCGGCAGCGTGCCTGTCAACACCAGCGTCTTGCCCAGCAGCGGCCGCGGCCGGTCGTCGGCCTCGCCCGCGCTTTCCTTCGGGCTTACGCCGGCCGCCAGCAGCTGCTCGACGACCTCGCGGTTGTGCGGCTGGGCGAAGAACGTGTGGATGCTGGCCGCGACGATGGGGYCGACATCAGGCACTTCGAGCAATTGCTCGACGCTGGCGTTCATCAGCTTGTCCAGCGTGCCAAAGTGCCGCGCCAGCTCCTTGGCCGTCGTCTCGCCAACCTGGCGGATGCCGAGCGAAAACAGGAAGCGCGCGAGCGTGGGCGTCTTGCTCTTTTCCAGCGCGTCAA
>NZ_JBFULE010000984.1:0-1743 GCF_056400485.1 Roseateles sp. P5_B10 | reverse complement strand
GTGCTGCACGAAGCCGCGCGAGTCGCCGACGAGAACGCCGAGTTCGTCTGATGCCCATCGTCGTCACCCTCGACGTCATGCTCGCGCGCCGCAAGATGCGCTCGCGCGAGCTGGCGGAGCGCGTGGGCATCACCGAGGCCAACCTGTCCCTGCTCAAGAGCGGCAAGGTGCGTGGCGTGCGCTTCGACACGCTGGCGCGCATCTGCGACGCCCTGCAATGCCAGCCGGGCGATCTGCTCGCCTGGGAACCCGGCCCCGAGCCGCCCGAAGAACCCTGACCTGCTTCCTGCCCATGCGCTTTCTGATCCCTTGCCTGCTGCTCGCGGCCTGCGCCGCCCACGCGCAGACCGAAGTCCTGCCGCCCGTCCAGACCGACCTCAAGCGCGACAAGAGCGTGCTGCCCTATGCGCGCATCAACGAGCTGCTGACCAAGCTGAGCAAGCACGGCGAGGGGCTGTTCCGCATGGACTTCAAGGTCGACGCCGAGAAGACCAAACTGCCTCTGCCTGAGCTACGCATGGTGGTGCGAAGCGACGAGGCCGACCACCCGATCCCGGTCGACGGCGAGGGCCGCTTCGACCTGCCCCTGCTGCCCGAGGCCGAGGCCAGGACGGCCGACTTCGCGACCAACGCGCCCAAGGGCCAGATGGCCGTGCGCGGCACCATCGAGCTGACCGTTCCGCCCGAACAGCTGACGATGGCCAAGGTGCGCCAGACCTTGCGCGTCGCGCGCACATTGCGCGAGGAACTGCTGCCTTGGTACTTGCGCTGGCTGTTCCCGCGCATCGAAGCCGTGCGCGTGTGCTCGGCCACGCCCACCTGGGAGCTGGAGTGGCGTGAGAGTGGCCAACTGCTCGGCTTGCCGCTGCCTCAGGCAGTGGGCGAGCGCGACCCAGACGCCAAGCCCGGCGAGAAGGGCCGCCCCTGCACATTGCTGACCGGCCAGGAGAGCTGGCCCGACGCGGCCCGGCTGCTGCCACCGGCCAGCAGCAAGCTCAGCGTCAAGCTGTAAGGCATGAACCACCGCTGGATCGCGCGCGGCCTGGTTGGCGGGCTGCACCTGGCCTTGCTGGCCGCGCTGTGGCYGCACCGGCCGCCACCGCTGCACCACCCCGGCGAGCGGCGCGTGACGACGGTGCGCCTGCTGGCGCCACGCCTGCAGCAGGCGCCGCCGCCTGCGCCGTCCATCGCCCCAGTGCCGCGCAAGCCGGAGCCCGAGCTTCCCGACATCGCGCCCCTGCCCTTCAGGACCGAGGCGCCTGGCGCCGCCATCCCTGCGCCCACCGCGCCGGCCGAAACCGTTCCTGCCACCACGGCACCGGCCGAGCCGCCACGCACGGCGCTGCGCTTGACTCTGCCGCCCGGCTATGCCGCGTCGTCAGCCGCCGCACGCAACCCGGCGCTGAGCGACCCGCGCAGCAACACGGCGCGGCCGACGTTCGAGGACCGCATCGCTGACGCCACCGGCGGGGCAGGCGCCTGGGTCGAGGAAAGCACCGGCGAGAACCGCTCCCAGGCTGTCGGCGCACTCGGGGACCGCCGCACCGTCATGCGCCGCGGCAACACCTGCGTCGAGATCTTCCGCTCACGCATTGCCGACATGGACCAGTTCAACGGCAGCGTCGCCCCGCGGGCGATCGGCATGGTCGGCAAGCCCTACAAGTGCAAGTGAGCGGCATCGCGCAGCGCCTGCGCGAAGTTCAGGCCGAAGTTCAGGCCACGGGTCGGCTGCGCGGCCRCACA
>NZ_JBFULE010000983.1:0-1744 GCF_056400485.1 Roseateles sp. P5_B10 | reverse complement strand
GTGCTGATCACCAAGCAGATGCTGGCCAGGCTGTGACCAGAGTTCTGCAGGTCAGCGCGGAACTCTTCCCGCTGCTGAAGACGGGCGGCCTGGCCGACGTGGCTGGTGCGCTGCCTGCGGCGTTGGCCGCTGCAGGCGCGGAGCCGCGCCTGCTGGTGCCGGGTTTCCCGGCCATCCGCGATTCGTTGACCCTGGAATGCGCCGTCGTTCCCGTCGCACTACCGTGGAGCGAGGGCAGGGCAGCGCTGCTGCGCGGGCGGCTGCCGGGCTTCGACATGCCCGTCTATGTACTGGACGCTCCTGGTCTTTTCGACCGGCCCGGCAACCCTTACGCGGATGAGAGCGGCGTCGCATACGCGGACAACCACCGTCGCTTCGCGCTGCTGGGCCTGGCGGCTGCCCGTCTTGCCGAGGGCGTGGATGCCGCCTGGCGTCCGCAGATCGTGCACGCCCATGACTGGCACGCGGGCCTTGCCTGCGCCCACATCGCCGCCAGCCGCTCGCGCCGCCGCACCGAGGCGCGGACGGTCTTTACCGTGCACAACCTGGCCTACCAGGGCCTGTTCCCGGCCGACCATTTCTGCGATCTCGGCTTGCCACCCCAACACTACGCGGTCGAGGGCGTGGAGTTCTATGGCCAAGTCAGCTTCATGAAGGCCGGCCTGCATTTCGCGGACGCGATCACCACGGTCAGCCCGAGCTATGCACGCGAGATCCAGACGCCCGAGCAGGGCTGTGGTCTGGACGGCCTGCTGCGCCATCGCGCCGAGGTGTTGCACGGCATCCTGAATGGCGTCGACTACGGCGTGTGGTCGCCCGCCCACGACCGCAGCATCGCACGAGCCTATGACGTCGACAGCGCCGAAGACAAGGCCGTCTGCAAGGCCGCGCTGCAGCGCGAATGTGGGCTGGATGTGAAGGCGCAGGCGCCGTTGTTCGGCGTAGTCARCCGCCTGACCGAGCAGAAGGGTCTGCCTCTGGTGATCGAGGCGCTGAACGACCTGATCGACGCGGGTGGGCAGCTTGTCATTCTTGGCAGCGGCGACGCCCGCCTTGAAGCAGCGTTTGGCGAAGCCGCCGCCAGGCACCCGGGCCAAATCGCCCGCCGCATCGGCATGGATGAAGGGCTGGCACACCGCATCTATGCCGGCAGCGATGTGATGCTGGTGCCCAGCCGCTTCGAACCTTGTGGTCTCACCCAGCTCTACGGCCTGAGCTATGGCACGCTGCCGTTGGTGCACCGCGTCGGTGGGCTGGCCGACACGGTGGTCGACTGCACGCTGGAAGACCTCGATGCCGGCGCCGCCACGGGCTTTGTCTTCAACGCCTTCACGGCCGACGCCTACCGTCGCGCGCTGCGCCGTGCCTTTGCGTTGTGGAGCCGGCAAGAGTGCTGGGGTCGCGTGCGCTTGGCGGCGATGCGACAGCACTTTGACTGGAACGCCGCCGCGCAACGGTATGCGGATGTGTATCGCGGTGTGCTGGGTCGTTGATGTGAAACTGGACTGCGCACAGACAAGCGACTTCATGCGAGGCCTGTCCCTGTTTCTCGGGCACCAACTCGACTCAATGACCGGTGATTTCAGGGACGGGAGCGTCACCTGCTTGATCGCCACGACGAGGACACGGCTGCTTGAGCACTGTGAGTCCTATGGCTGGACGGCTGCACATCTTCCAGGCATCAAGCCGACATCTTGCGTCGTGATTCGGAAGCCCAATATGCAACCGGAGTTGTGGGTGCGAT
>NZ_JBFULE010000982.1:0-1747 GCF_056400485.1 Roseateles sp. P5_B10 | reverse complement strand
CCGGGTATGCAGGGCGCCGCCCGGCTGGCCGCCCGCGCGGCCCTGGCCTGTGGCGCGGGACGGGTCTATCTGGACCTGCTGGGGCTCGGCCCCGCCGAGGTCGCTGACTCCGGCTGGCTCGAGTTGATGCGCGGCCGGCTCACGGAGCTGCCCCAGGCAGTGGGCGTCATCGGCTGTGGCGCTGGCGACGCCATCACACCCCATTTGCCCTCACTGCTGCAAACGCTGCCGCGCCTCGTCATCGATGCCGACGCGCTGAACGCCATCGCCGCCGACACAACTCTGCAGTCTCTTGTGCGCACAAGGCCAGCAGGCTCCACGCTGCTGACGCCGCATCCGCTCGAAGCCGCCCGCCTGCTGAATCGCGGCACAACCGCCATTCAGGCCGACCGCCTCGCCGCTGCGCAGGAACTGGCCTTGCAATTGGGCTGCACCGTCGTCCTCAAGGGCTCGGGCAGCGTGATCACCTCACCGGCCGAGCGGCCGGCGCTCTGCGCCAGCGGCGGCCCGGCCCTGGCTACAGCCGGCAGCGGCGACGTGCTGGCCGGCTGGCTGGGCGGGCTGTGGGCTCAGCAACCATCCGCCACGGCTCACGCCATCGCCTGCACCGGCGTGGACGCGCACGGCCGCGCCGGCGAGTACGGCGGCGTGCTGCGCGCCGGCGAGCTCATCGAGCGCCTGGCGGCGCTGCGCTGACGCTCAGCGGCGTTTGCGCGGCGCGGCCTTGGCAGCCGTTTTCTTGGCGGCGCGCTTGGCGGCCTGCTGTGCGGCCTTGACCGGATGCAGGGACGCGACGACTTCCTTGCGGCTCTTCTTCACGTCGCGATCCTGCTGGCGAACATCGTCCAGCGTCTCGACGGCCGTCTTGGGCGCGCGCTTGCGGGCTGGTGTCTTGCCCGGGGCTTTGCCCGTGGGTTTGGATGCCCCGCCGCGCCCGGGTGAGCGCGCGTCTTCGGCGTCGCGCACCAGGCGGAAGTCGATGCGCCGGCCGTCCAGGTCAACACGGCTGACCTGCACCTGCACGCGGGCGCCGGTCGCGTAGCGAATGCCGGTGCGCTCGCCACGCAGTTCCTGGCGCACCTCGTCGAAGCGGTAGTACTCGCCGCCCAGCTCGGTGATGTGCACCAAGCCCTCGACGTAGAGCGCATCCAGTTGCACGAAGAGGCCGAAGGACGTGACCGCACTGACGGTGCCGGCGAACTCCTCGCCGAGACGGTCGCGCATGTAGCGGCACTTCAGCCAAGCCTCGACATCGCGGCTGGCCTCGTCGGCACGACGCTCGTTGGCGCTGCAATGCGCGCCCACGACCTCCCAGCGCTCGGCCTCGTTGCGGGCGTCTGCCGGGTTGGGCGGCGCTGGCCGGCCGGGGCGCTTGGGCGCCTGCGGCACGTTCATCTTGCTGGCGTCCAGCGTGTAGCGCTTGCTCGCCAGCAGGCATTTGATGACGCGGTGGACCAGCAGGTCGGGATAGCGCCGGATCGGGCTGGTGAAGTGGGTGTAGGCCGGGTAGGCCAGGCCGAAATGGCCGGAATTGGTGCCGGTGTAGATGGCCTGCTGCATGGAGCGCAGCAGCATGGTGTGGATCTGCTGCGCGTCGGGCCTGTCTTTGGTCGCCTGGGCGATCGCCTGGAATTCACGCGGCGTCGGGTCGTCGGACACACCCATGCCAATGCCCAGCGAGCGCAGATAGTTCTGCAGCGTCGTACGCTTCTCGGGCGTCGGACCTTCGTGCACGCGGTAGAGCGAG
>NZ_JBFULE010000981.1:0-1748 GCF_056400485.1 Roseateles sp. P5_B10 | reverse complement strand
CCGAAGGGTTGTCACTCAAAAGCCCGCGCGCGGCGTTGCGAAGCCTCGCTGGGGTCGACCCCAGCKTCGACTTCGCGCCTTGCTCGCGGGCTTTTGAGTGGCAACGCATCCGATYCCCGTAGCGTTACCGAGCCCCTCAGTAAGCCGCGGTGACAGCGGCGGATTGAGCGCCGGAGAGCACGGCTTCGATGTCGGTGAGCAGACCGCTGGCGCCAAAGCGCAGGCGTTGCGGGTTGAGAGCGGCAGCGCCCAGGGCGGCTTCGGCCTGGGCRATATAGCCCGCGGCGTCGGCCACCGARCGCACGCCGCCCGAGGCCTTGAAGCCGGCGGCGGACAGGCCGCTCGCGGCGATCTCCTTCAGCATCACGGCCGCCGCGGCCGGCGTGGCGCCGACTGGGGTCTTGCCGGTGCTCGTCTTGACGAAGTCGGCACCGGCCGCCAGCGCCAGGCGCGTGGCCTGGGCGATGCGCTCGGGCGTGGCCAGTTCGCCGGATTCGATGATGACCTTGAGCGTCAGCGGCCGGCTGGCGAAGCGGACCTCGGAAAGAAACTCGCTCACCTCGGTGCTGTCACCTGCAATCAGCGCGCGCCAGGGCAGCACGACGTCGACCTCATCTCCGCCCGCCTGCGCAATCTCCGTGACATCAGCCAGCGCGCGAGCCTGGTCCAAAGCGCCATCGGGAAAGTTTGCAACCGCCGCGACCTTGATGGATGCCGGCAAGGCGGCACGCGCTTGGGCAACGAAACGCGGCCAGACGCAGACAGCAGCCACGGGGCCATGCGGCGACTGCGCACGGCGGCACAGCGCATCGATGTCGGCAGCCGTGTCGGCGTCGTTCAGGCTGGTCAGATCCAGGCAGGCCAGCGCCGTACGGGCCGCGGCCTTCAGATCGGCCGTCATAGCGTCAGCTCGGCAAAGCTCGCAATGAGGGCCGCCAGAAAGCTCGCGGCGCGTTCGCCAGAGAGCTGCGCCTGCTTCAGCGTCAGATCATGCGTCAGCGCCTCAGCGGACAGGCCAGCCGCCATGTTGGTCATCAGCGCGATGCCCATCACCTTGAGGCCGGCGTGGCGGGCCAGGATGGTCTCAGGCACGGTGCTCATGCCCACTGCGTCAGCACCCCAGGCCGCAAACATGCGGATCTCGGCGGCCGTCTCGAACTGTGGGCCCAGGGCCCAGCAGTACGTGCCCTCGCCCAGCATCAGGTTCTCGCGCTTGGCCAAGGCGAGCGCGTGCTTGCGCAGGTCGGCGTCGTAGGCATTGACCATGTCGACAAAGCGATGGCTGCCCTGCTCGCCCACCAGCGGGCTGCGCTGCGGTGCGTTGATGTGATCGGCAATCAGCATCAGGCTGCCGGGCGGCATGTGGCCGCGCAGCGAGCCGGAGGCATTGGTCTGCACCAGCAGCTTCACGCCCCAGCGCTTGAGGGTGCGCAACGCGCCCGCCATGCCGGTGCAGTCGCCGCTCTCATAGGTGTGGGCGCGGCCGCGCAGGAAGATGACGCGCTGCTTGCCGATATTGCCGACGACGATCTCGTTGACATGGCCCTCGACCTTGGGCTGCGGGAAGGCCGGCAGCTCGGTATAGGGCAGGTTCTTGGCATCCTGCACATGGCTGACCGCGCCGGCCCAGCCGGAGCCGAGCACGACGGCGACTTCAGGGGCGTCGCCAAACAGGGATTGCAGCTTCTCGACGCTCGCGGAGATGGCGACGTCGAGGGTTTTGTTGTCGATCATGGGAAAACCTCAGA
>NZ_JBFULE010000980.1:0-1749 GCF_056400485.1 Roseateles sp. P5_B10 | reverse complement strand
TTCCTACACCGCTCAACGCTATGACGAGTCGAAGACGCTGAGTGACCTTCAAGCCGCGATGGAAGCTGATGGGGACAAGGTTCAGCACGATGCGTCTTCAAGGTTCGTCAAGCTGCTCAAGACCGCGCCGCTAGCCCAGGTGGTGCAGATGTTCGAACGTTGGCCGGTACTCCAGTCCGATACCTACAGCCGCTTTGATGTCATCGACCGGCTGATCGAGGCTGGAGAGATTGAACATGCGCGACGTCTTCTGCGTGAGTATGACGCGAGCGAGGAACGGTGGAGGTCGTGGAATCGATGGTCCGGCGCAGGCAAGTTCCACTATTACGCCGCCCTGAAGCGCATCGAGGGCGCGTCGATGCAATGCGCAGCGTTCGAGAGCCTCGTTGACTCGATCAACGGCGGGGAAGAAAACAGCCAAGCGCTGCTGGCGGAAATCGACTCCATCCTGCCAGTGATTTCTGCGTTGCCGGATTGGCCAGCAGTCTGGGAACTCCTTGCTGAGCAGATGCTCTCAACGCGGGAGCACCAACTCGGCACCGAGTTCCAAGCCGGCGCCGAGCCCATGGACGACGAAGCTCTGCTTGCGGAGTTGCTGCTCTTCGCGATGCGGCTTCCTGTTGACGAGGTCCGACGGCACGCACGCAACTCCATCCTGGACATGGCGGAAGGTGGCTCCCACGGTCAGGCCGTCTTTGCCTTGGTTCTGACCCGGCTCCTTGCCGGGAGCTTGGACGAGCCATTGCAGGCGCTCTTGATCCTGCTGGGGCTGCCATCTGAAAAGTTGGATGAGCGGTTCGCGGCAACGCTTTTAGGGGTGGCTCATCACAAGGATGTAGCGGTAGCGGAAGCGGCAGTTATGGTCGCTAGCCGATGGGGCATTGCTCTCCCGCGCAAGATCGAGCCTCTGCCTCTGTTCTACCAGCTAGAGATCGATGCGGGGCGGACGGAGAGCGATCCTTTGCTCAATGACGAGAGCGGTGCGATGCGATTGGAGAGCGCCCTGGGATGGACCAGGCATCTTGCCTCCGTTGTGGCTTCGATTTCTAAAGCCTCCGGCCTGGACGTGATAGCCATACGACGTCGAGCCGCGATGTTCATTCAAGACTGGGGTGGAATGGACGCGTTCGGGCCGCCGGCATTTAAGCGCCTGACGTCGCATCTTAGAGCGATCGAGATGCAGATTAGGTACTCAAAGCCGCACGCCATGGCCGGCGTCCTGGGCCTGCGCCACGTGTGCGGGGAGCTACGTCTATCGGGACGGCTGGACCAGCAGCGACTTCCCATGCTGCTTGAGAGCTTGAACGCATCGCTACCGCCTCGGCCGCTGGCGAGACCTCGAGTGCGCCCGGAAGGCCTTCTGCGTCCGCTGCCGATCCGGAATGCTAGTTGGGATAAGGGCGAGCAGGAGTGGGCTGAGAAGGTGGATGCGGACGTCTTGCCCTGGTTCGACGCCAGCGGCATGCACATAGTCGCTGAGATATCGACGTTTAAGGTGATGCTGGCAAGGCGCTCGGAGCTGGACCAACTGCGCATCAGCGCCCCAGGCCTAGACATCAGCAGCGTAGACTTCTGGGGCTGCCACAAGGGCCTCCCAGAGTCGGTTTGGGTTGGGCGCATGATGCCCTTTGACGGCAACTTGGCGCCGACGCTGGTGCGGCGAGTGCTCGGCTCGCTAGGCCCGGGTTTCGACTCGCCCGGCCTGTCGTTGGTCATCTGTCCGAACTGGTTGCGCAGGCTCCGTTGGGC
>NZ_JBFULE010000979.1:0-1756 GCF_056400485.1 Roseateles sp. P5_B10 | reverse complement strand
CGCTGGACCAGCGTCGCAAGGCCATCGAAGCCTCGGTGGCGCGCATGCCGCAGCACCATCGCATGCTGCTCAAGATGCTGGGCTGATCCCTGGCTCGTCTTGAGCTCATGGGGTCCTGCGACCAATGAGTTGGCTCGCAAAAACTACTCCAGAGACAAAACATGAACAAACACCCTGACGGCCTGTGCCGGCCGATTTTTCCCCTCCTGATGGCCCTCCTTCTCTCCGTCGGATCCCACACTGTTCAGGCGGCAGAGGCTGCACAGGCAGCGCCTGCCCACAACCCGCTGATCTGGGCCGACGTCCCGGACATCGCCGTCATCCGTGTGGGCAAGACCTACTACATGAGCAGCACGACGATGCACATGAGCCCGGGCCTGCCGATCATGAAGTCGACCGACCTGGTCAACTGGAGCATGGCCTCCTACGCCCATCAGAACCTTGCCGACAACGAAGCCTTCCGTCTCGAGAACGGCAAGAACGCCTACGGTGCAGGCTCCTGGGCCAGCAGCCTGCGCTACCACGACGGCATGTTCTATGCCTCGACGTTCGCCGCCACCACCGGAGGACGCACCCACGTCTACACCACGCGCGATCCGGAACGCGGCCCGTGGAAGGAGACGAGCTTCGAGCCCTTGATGAATGACCACAGCCTGTTCTTCGACGACGACGGTCGCGTCTACATGGTCTGGGGCTGCAATCGCATCATGCTCACCGAGCTGAAACCCGATCTCACCGGCACCAAGCCGGGCGGCGTGAACAAGGCCATCATCGAACACGTCAACGCCGTCTTCGGCGCCGACCAGGGCGGGCTGTGTGGGGAGGGCTCGCAGATTTCCAAGATCAACGGCCGCTACTACCTCGTCAACATCGCCTCGCCGGGGAGCCGCTGGGCGCGCACCGTCATCGTCAGCCGCGCCGACACCCTCGACGGCCCCTACGAGAGTCGCATCGCCCTCGATGACCGTGGTATCGCCCAGGGCGGCCTCATCGACACGCCGGAAGGCAAGTGGTACGCCTATCTCTTCAAGGACAACGGCGCCGTCGGTCGCATCCCTTACCTCGTGCCAGTGACCTGGAAGGACGGCTGGCCGGTGCTTGGCAAGGACGGCAAGGTGCCGATGACGCTCGACATCCCCGCCGGCGCGCAAGGCGTCTCCGGCGCCTCCGGCATCGTCGCCTCCGACGAATTTGACCGCCAGCCCGGCGACCCCGACCTGCCCCTGGCCTGGCAATGGAATCACAACCCCGAGCCGCGTGACTGGTCGCTCACGAAGCGCCCGGGCCACCTGAGCTTGACCACCAGCCGGAACGTCGCAACTCTGCTCGAGGCCCGGAACACCCTCACTCAGCGCACCTTCGGGCCGCGCAGTTCCGCCACCACCAGCATCGACGTGAGCGGCATGAAAGACGGCGACTGGGCCGGCCTGGCCGCGTTTCAAAGGCAATACGGTTTCGTGGGCGTCAAGATGARCGACGGCGYCCGWTCTCTCGTCATGGTGAGCGCCGAAACSGACAAGCCCGAAGAGATCGCCTCCATTCCYCTCTCCGGCAAGACCGTTCAYCTYCGGGTCGACTGCGAATTTGAGCCCGCGCCTGAAGTTGCCCGGTTCTCCTACAGCCTAGACGGCAAATCGTGGACCCCCATCGGTCGTCCTTCGCGCCTGGCCTACACCTTCCCGCACTTCATGGGTTAYCGCTWCGGCCTCTTCTATTACTCGACCAAGAYTGCCGGCGGCCGCGTGGACTTTGACTA
>NZ_JBFULE010000978.1:0-1760 GCF_056400485.1 Roseateles sp. P5_B10 | reverse complement strand
GATCTACCACCTGGCCGCGGCGCTGTCGGCCAACGGCGAGAAGCACCCGATGTGGGCCTGGGACCTGAACATGAAGGGCCTGCTCAATGTGCTGGAGCTGGCCCGCCACGAGAAGCTGGACAAGATCTTCTGGCCCAGTTCGATCGCGGCCTTCGGCCCCAACACGCCAGCCATCGACACGCCGCAGACGACCGTCATGGACCCGACGACGGTCTATGGCATCTCCAAGCTCGCCGGCGAACGCTGGTGCGACTGGTACCACGCCAAGCACGGCGTGGACGTGCGCAGCCTGCGCTACCCCGGCCTCATCAGCTGGAAGACGCCGCCCGGCGGCGGCACGACGGACTACGCCGTGGAGATCTTCCATTCGGCGATCAAGGAC
The DNA here is from genome assembly GCF_056400485.1 of Roseateles sp. P5_B10. NCBI lineage: Bacteria > Pseudomonadati > Pseudomonadota > Betaproteobacteria > Burkholderiales > Sphaerotilaceae > Roseateles > Roseateles sp. P5_B10. The sequence goes on along the minus strand of NZ_JBFULE010000978.1, from coordinate 1,378 downwards.
GGCCGCTACACCTGCTTCCTGAAGCAGGACCAGGCCCTGCCGATGATGTACATGCCCGATGCGCTGCGCGCCACCATCGAGCTGATGAACGCGCCGGCCGACCAGGTCAGGCAGCGCGGCAGCTACAACCTCGCCGGCGTCAGCTTCACGCCGGCAGGCATCGCCGCCTCCATCCGCCGCCGCCTGCCCGAGTTCACGATGGACTGCGTGCCAGACTTCCGCCAGGCCATTGCAGCCAGTTGGCCACAACGCATCGACGACGCAGCCGCCCAGGCCGATTGGGGCTGGAAGCTGCAGTACGACCTGGATGCCATGGTTGACGACATGCTGACTGAGCTGACACGCGAACTACACGTTGGCTGACAGGCGGTGCCAGGTCTGGCTGGTACGCTAGCCTCTATGAGAGTCGCGTTGACTACCCTCCTGGCTCTGTCCGTGGCGACGTTGGCCCAGGCCGAGCAGCCCGAGGTGGAAAGTCCGTCAGCTCGCTATCTGCTGGGGGCCGCGGTGGCCTCGCAGCCGGAGTACGACGGCGCGAGCAGCCGTGACATCAAGATCAAGCCCTTGTGGGCATTCAAGCTCGGCCGAGTGCGCATCAGCACTTCCGGCGCGGGCAGCCTGATGGGCTTCGGGCGTGAGGAGGCGGCCGGCGGTGCCAGTACCCAGTTCATTGACACAGACAAGCTGCGCGTGGGTGTGTCACTGCGCATGGACAGCGGCCGCAGCAGCGGCGACGCCAGCACCACGCGGGGCCTGCCCGACGTCCGGCGCACGCTGAGGGCGCGCTTCTATACCAACTACAGCCTGACCAAGGATCTGACCATTGGCGCGACGCTGTCGCAGGACCTGCTCGGCCGGCAAGGCGGCACGACGCTGGGCGCGGACCTGGGCTGGCGGTTCTACCGCAGCCCGACGCTGGAGTGGACCAGCGGCTTCGGCATCTCGGCCGCCAGCGCTCGAAACCTGCGCAGCTATTTCGGCGTGCCCGAGTCGGCCGTCGCGGCCAGTGGCAAACCCGCCTACGAACCCGGTGCCGGCCTGCGCGATGTGCACGTGGGTGTCGGCTTCATCCGGCCGCTGACCAAGCATTGGCTCGTCTACGGCAATGCCGGCGCGAGCCGCCTCCTCGGTCCCGTCGCCGACAGCCCGCTGGTCGAGAAACGCACCGGCTCGTCGGTGGGCATCGGCCTGGCCTGGCGCAACTAAAGCTTCACGCGACCGCGCCAGATGTCGGCGTACATGACCCAGTCGCCGATGAAGCTGTAAAGCGGATATTTGAAGGTCGCCGGCCGGTTCTTCTCGAAGAAGAAATGCCCGACCCACGCGAAGCCATAGCCGCACAGCAGGCCGTAAAGCAGCCACACCAGCGCGCCCGTCC
>NZ_JBFULE010000977.1:0-1762 GCF_056400485.1 Roseateles sp. P5_B10 | reverse complement strand
ACCTGTGGCTGCTGCGCCTGCAGTTCCTGGCGGACTACCGTGTGCTGGACCGCGCCGCCGATTTGACCGAGGTGAGGGCCGGCAGTGCCGCAGACCACCTGCAGCGGGCCCGGGCCCGCATGGCCGCCCACCGCTTTGCCGACGCGCAAGCGGACCTCGACGCCGCTGGCGCAACGCCTGCCCAGCGTGCTGCGTTGCTGGTGGCCACTGGCCGTGCCGCAGAAGCCTTGCCCGCGTTGCATGCTGAGGCTGAACGCCGGCCCGGCTTTGCCAGCCACTGCGCGCTGGCCCGCGGCGTGGCCGCCGTCGGTCGCCTGGAGGAAGCCGACCGGCTTTATGCCCGGGCCCTGCGCGAGCTGGACACGACCTTGCCCTTTCCGGCCGCCGCCGTTGCCTTCGCTCGCGGCCTGATGTGGTCCGAGCAGGGCGGCGACCCGGCGCGGGGTGCGGCCTTCTACGCCGAGGCCCTGCGGCTGCTGCCCGACTACGCGGCGGCCGGCATCCACCTCGCCGAGATCGAGCTGGCGCGCGGCAATGAGGCCGCGGCAGAGGCCCGGCTGCTGCATGTCGTCATTCACACCGATGAGCCCGAGGCCATGGCGCTGCTGGGAGCGCTGCATGCGCGCCAGGGCGAGGTGGCACGTGGCCTGGATGAGATCGACGGGGCACGCCGCCGTTTTGAGGCTCTGCTGGCCCGCCATCCCGCGGCCTTCGCCGACCATGTGGCCGAGTTCTACCTCGGCGTGGGCCGCGACCCGCAACGCGCTTGGACCTGGGCCCAGGCCAATCTGCGCGAACGCCCGACGCGGCGCGCCTACGAGCTGGCCATCCGCGCGGCCGAAGCGATGGGCCGCACGGGCGAGTCCCTTGCCCTGCGTCAGCAAATGGACGCCCGTCACGCACCGCGGGCCGCCTAGGCTCGAATGTCAACGAAGGAATTTACATGCTCAGGCTCTACGGCTTCTCCAAGGTCAATGCCGGCGCGCGAGGCCACACCCGCGACCTGCGTGTGCTGTGGGCGCTCGAGGAGATGCAACTGCCCTTCGAGATCGCCGGCATGGACCACCCGGCGCACGACCTGAACACCGATGCCTATCGCCGGCTCAGCCCCTTCGAGCAGATCCCCGCCATCGACGACGACGGGCTGATGCTGTCCGAATCTGCCGCCATCCTTGTCCACCTGGCAAAGAAGTCAGGTCGGCTGATTCCTGCCGGTGGCACCGGCGAGGCCCAGGTGCTGCGCTGGTGTTTTGCCGCGATGAACACGGTCGAGCCGCCGATGCTCGCTTTGATGGTGCTCGACTGGACAGCGGACGGCAGCTGCGGCAAGCACCGCGAGTTCCTGGTGGGCTGGGTACACCGGGTGTTGACGAACCTCGAACGCTGGCTCGCCGGCCGCGAGTTCGTCGCGACCGAGGCATTCACCATCGCCGACATCCTGATGGCGCATGTGCTCGTTTCGGGCATCAAGGACCAGGCATTGATGACACCCTATGCGGGCCTCGCGGCCTATCGGGACCGCTGCCTGGCCCGGCCTGCTTGGAAACGGACCCAGGAGGCCTACTTCGCGCGGGTTGAGGCGGGGTAGAACCGCCGCCGGCAGCGCTTGGGACCCGGCAACCTCGCTTGCGCCGGCATGATGGCTGACACTCCGCTTGAACCCGCTCGCCCAGGCGTGCGGCTCGGCCTCAACGCCAGATATCAACCAGAGACATCCACTTGCGCCTCCAGTCCGTGCCTCTCCATGCCCGTGCCATTGCAC
>NZ_JBFULE010000976.1:0-1764 GCF_056400485.1 Roseateles sp. P5_B10 | reverse complement strand
GTTCTATTACGAGCTGAGTACTCGCCCAACAATACCGGCACCCCAAGCGCTCGAGCCTTGGTGGCTAGTCGCGAAAACATTGTCTTGAGATGCTCTTCCTCACCCCATGTTGAATTGCGGCTGAAATCCCACGGACTGTGATTATCTTGACCCCAATAGTGAAAGCAGCGTCCCCAAGATTCGTCCTCGGGCAGTCCCGTGAAGTTCCAGGGGTCGTAATAATGCACTTCTAGCGCCAGGCGATCCTGAGCGCTGTCCACCGGCAGTTCATTGAGCCATTTCTCTGTCTTTGCAAAGTCGGTAGTTGGGCCCGACAGTACCAAGGTGCGATACGCATTTCTGCCGCCGGTTGCTCGTACAGCGTCAATAAAGGTCTCATGGTAGCGCTTGAGCACCGACATTTGCTCGATTGAATCAACTTTCGGTTCATTCATGCCGGCAAAAAGGAGGCGTTGATCAAAGTGCCGCAGCTTGGTAGCTATCTGTTGCCAAAACGCCAGCAACTTAGGAATTACGTCGGCGGCCGCATCCTCCGTTACATAATCCTCAATCCAGCCTCCATCCCAATGGATGTTGATGACGACGTATAGATCATTGTCGAAGCAGTGTCCAACCACTTCCTCAACGCGCTGGAGCCATTCAGGTTCGATACGTGCCGTTTCCGGGTCGGCGTACTGACTCCATGAGATTGGTAAGCGCACGGCGTTGAAGCCCTGCTCTTTGATGAAGTGAATGAGTGAGGGGGTAATCCGAGGGTTTCCCCAGGATGTCTCTGACTTCTGGCCGACGCTCTCTAAACAATCGCCAATGCTAAATCCCAATTGAATTGACCGAATAATGTCTTCGGCGCTTCGCTCCATCCCATGGTATTGAACAGGCTCAGGGCATTGATTGTAGTTCGGGTATTTTTTGACTTCAAGTTTCACTATACGCTCCTGCCGGTCATATTTTCGACAGCAATGCTGATGTCATGAATGTTATTATCCCAATTGCCAAGTATTGGGGCCGCGCATCGCGCCCACGGCCCCCTCCGACAGGGCCCGGATCTGCGCAATGCCGCTATTGCCAGGTACGTCCGGTGCCAAATCAGCGAGTGTGTGACGCGCATTCCGTAACGTTTGAGTCATTAATTCCTGCACCGTTGCCGAATTGAAATCCGCGTCCAGCATCCTCGCTACCACTCCTATGCGGAACCAACTGTCGCGCTCAAGGTCTGGCAACGGTTGATTCTTGCGTCTAGCCTGGGCCGCAAGATATGTGGCCAGCGAGTCTGCGGCGCCGCGCAATATAGGTTTTATGGCTCGTCGCACAGCTATAGCCGACTTCACGAACTTTTCACGTTGATTGGCGTCCGCCAGTAGCGGCTGAATTGCGCAGTCCATCGCCTCCGGTGCATCATGCGGTGCTGCTCCATCGAGTATCAAGTTCAAGTTAGGCCGTTTGGGGTCAATGGCCAAGGGGCGCCACGGCTCTGTAGCGTCATGCGGAGCGAGTCGTTCACGGCCTCCGGCCACCCAAATGTCTCGCATCACTTGCAACCAAGMCGCCAACGTTGCTGAGGGGCAGGCCTGCGCCAAATCCTCGGTTAGGCCGGCAATTTTTGCCATTTCGACGGCCAGTCGCCGTTCATACTCTTTCCAATATAACTGGCTGATCTCGTTCAAGCGGATCACAGGCATGCCGCGCATTCCTGGAAGATACTTGTCAATCTGCTGACGCAATAGCCATAAGGTGTTCAGCGGACGCTGGCTCTCGATCCAAGGA
>NZ_JBFULE010000975.1:0-1766 GCF_056400485.1 Roseateles sp. P5_B10 | reverse complement strand
GCTGCTGGAGCGGCTGGGCCTGGGCGACCGCCTGCACCACCGGCCCAATGAACTCTCGGGCGGCCAGCAGYAGCGCGTGTCCATCGCCCGGGCGCTGATGAACGGTGGCCAGATCATCCTGGCCGACGAACCCACCGGCGCGCTGGACTCGGCCTCCGGCGCCGAGATGCTGCGCCTGCTCGAAGAGCTGAACCAGCGCGGCCACACCATCATCCTCGTCACCCACGACGCCGCCGTGGCGGCTCATGCGCGGCGCGTCATCGAGCTGAAGGACGGCAAGGTCGTCGCTGACAACGGCACGCCGGCCGGCCACGTCGCACCCACCGAGCTGCCCAGCGATGCGCCGCCCGTGAAGGAAGGCGGCCGCCTGCGCCGACTCCAGGTGCAATGGCGCGAGGCCGTCGCGACGGCCCTGCTGGCGCTCAAGGGCAACCGGCTGCGCACGGCCCTGTCCATGCTGGGCATCAGCATCGGCATCGCCTCCGTCGTCAGCATCGTCGCGCTGACCACCGCCGCACGGGACTCCATCGAGACGGACCTCAGCAGCCTGATCTCCGGCCGCATCCCCGTCTGGCGCGGCAACCCCGCCCTGCCACCCGGGGCCGTGCCCCAGCCCTTCCGGCCGCACGAGATCGACTCGCTACGCGCGCTCAATGGCGTCAAGAGCATCACGCTGAACCGCCAGATGCAGCTGACCGCGCGACACCAGTCGCGTGACGCGATGCTGGAGGCCATCGGTGGCGACACGGTCACGCTGAAGGCACGCAAGCTCAAGCTCGTGCAGGGCCGCTACCTCAGCGCGATGGACTTCGAGACCCGCAGCCAGGTCGTCGTCCTCGACGAGAAATCGCGCGACGCGCTGTTCAAGAAGGGCGAGTCGCCGCTGGGCCAGCTCGTCTTCGTCAACCCCGGCATGGCGCCTGACGCCCAGGCCGCCCAGCAGCCAGGCGCGCCGCCACCGCCCACCGCCGCCCTGCCCTTCACGGTCGTCGGCGTCGTCGCACCCGAGGGCGGCGCCTTCAGCTTTGGCAGCTGGCTGGGCCAGCTCTACATCCCGCACACCACCTTCTCGCGCAAGCTGGACGCGCGCGCCGACGTCGACAACTTCGACGTGCTGCTGGACCTGACCGTGCCGCCCCAGCAGGTGCGCGAGCAGATCATCCACCGCCTCAAGGCCCTGCACGGCCGCGAGGACTTCGGCACCTGGAACGGCGAAGAGGAGTTCCGCAAGTTCCAGAGCGTGACCAGCGCGATGGCGGCGCTGTTCGCTGGCGTCGCGGCCATCTCGCTGCTGGTGGGCGGCGTGGGCGTCATGAACATCATGCTGGTGTCGGTATCCGAGCGCACCCGCGAGATCGGCATCCGCATGGCCGTCGGCGCGCGCCAGGGCGATGTGCGGCTGCAGTTCCTCATCGAGGCCGTCGTGCTGTGCATCCTGGGCGGCCTTGTGGGTGTCTGCCTGAGCTGGCTGGCGGCCCAGGCCGTCAACGCGGCTCAGCAGCATCTGCATGTGGTGATCAGCTGGGCGGCGCTGGGCGTGGCCTTTGCGGTGTCCAGCGGCGTGGGCCTGGTGTTTGGCACGTTGCCGGCAAGGCGCGCTGCTGCATTGAGCCCGGTGGATGCGCTGGCACGGGAGTAGAAATGGAGCCCCTCGTCCAAGGAGAACCTTGGCCGGTCCCCCGAGGGGACGGCGATGCTTGCGGCATCAAGCCGCAAGCACATCGCCAGAGCGGGCCGGCTAGGGAGCGGCCCGTCGCTCGTCCCGC
>NZ_JBFULE010000974.1:0-1767 GCF_056400485.1 Roseateles sp. P5_B10 | reverse complement strand
GTGCTGGGCTGCTCGAGCTTGAGGTAGTCGGCACGGGTCAGCGTGTTGCCGCCGGCCTTGTTGCCGTCGACCCAGCGCGCGAACTCTTCGTCCGTCAGGCCGTGGAACTTGAAGCGCATGTCCGAGAAGCCGGCACCGCTGTACTGGGCCGACAGGCCGTCATAGACGCCGGCCTTGTTGATGACGGCGTGCAGTTGGGTCTCCATGCCCGGCATCGCGTAGATCATGCCGGCCAGGGCGGGCACGTAGAAGGTGTTCATCACCGAGGTCGACGTGAAGCGGAAGTGGATGGGGCGGTCCACCGGCGCGGCCAGCTCGTTGACGGTSGCGATGCCCTGSTCGGGGTAGATGAACAGCCACTTCCAGTCCATGGACACCGCATAGACCTCCAGCGGCTTCACGTCGGCGGCGACGGGCCTGCCCTCGGCGATGCGGTCCAGCGGGCGGAAGGGGTCGAGCTTGTGGGTGCTGATCCAGGTGATGGCGCCCAACGCGATGATGATCAGCAGCGGCGCGCCCCAGATGACGAGTTCCAGGCGCGTGGAATGGTCCCAGTCCGGCGCGTACGTCGCCTCCTCATTGGACTGGCGGTAACGGTATGCAAAGAGCAGCGTCAACGCGATCACCGGSACGATGATCAGCAGCATCAGCAGCGTGGATGTGACGATGAGCTGGGCCTGCTGTTGCGCGATGTCGCCATGCGGCTTCATCACGATCCAATCGCAGCCAGACAAAGCGAAGCTGGCTGACAAGACCAGGGCGCTGTTGAGGAGAGACTTGTTGGGGTACATCCTGAGGCGCGCGCCAGGGTTAACGATCTTGCACGCAGCGATGGAATGTAAGTTGATTGAGGTAAATCAACGATTGGACATTTTGTCCAAGGCACAGACGGAGACAAGCCCGAAATGGCAGTTGCAGGTAGTACTTTCCATAGCCCTCAATCGGGTCCCGTGACCACCCGGACGGACGAGGATCTGGCCCCCGGCGATATCGCAGTCGGCGTCATCATCGGCCGCGCGTCGGAGTATTTCGACTTCTTCGTCTTCGGCATCGCCTCGGTGTTGGTCTTCCCGCAGGTCTTCTTCCCCTTTGCCGACCGCCTGACCGGCACGCTTTACGCCTTCCTGGTCTTTGCGCTGGCATTCGTCGTCCGACCGGTCGGCACGCTGATCGGCATGTCCATCCAGCGCCATTTCGGCCGCTCCGCCAAGCTGACCGCCGCCCTCTTCCTGCTCGGCTGCTCCACGGTGGGCATGGGCCTGCTGCCCGGCTATGCCGAGGCCGGCAGCGCCGCCATCTGGCTGCTGGCGCTGGCCCGCGTTGGCCAGGGCCTGGCCTTGGGCGGCTCCTGGGACGGCCTGCCCTCGCTGCTGGCGCTGAACGCGCCGCCCGACCGCCGCGGCTGGTACGCCATGCTGGGCCAGCTCGGCGCGCCACTGGGCTTCTTCGTCGCCTCGGGCGTGTTCCTGTACGTGTTCGGCAGCCTGGACGCCAAGGATTTCCTTTCCTGGGGCTGGCGTTTCCCCTTCTTCACGGCCTTCGCGATCAACGTCGTCGCGCTGTTCGCCCGGCTGCGCCTGGTCGTCACGCACGAGTACGAGAAGCGCATGGAAGAGCAGGAACTCGACCCCGCCTATCTGCGCGAGCTGCTGCCGGCCCAGGGCCACCACATCGTCATCGGCGCCTTTGCCGCCCTGGCCAGCTATGCCCTCTTTCACCTGGTGAGCGTGTTCCCGCTGTCCTGGGTGGCGCTGTACGGCACCGAGG
>NZ_JBFULE010000973.1:0-1770 GCF_056400485.1 Roseateles sp. P5_B10 | reverse complement strand
CCCTTGGCGCGGCCGATCAGCCGCGTCTTGCCGGCCTGGCCCTTGGCGCGCCAGTAGGCCCGCGCCATTTTCAGCGCCGTGTCGGCCGACTCCGAGCCCGAGCCGGTGAAGAACACGCGGTTCAGCCCCGCAGGCATCTTCTCGACGATCTTGTTGGCCAGCTCGAAGGACAGCGGGTGGCCGAACTGGAAGGCCGGCGAGTAGTCCAGCTCGCGCGCCTGGCGGCTGACGGCGTCGACGATCTCCGTTCGCCCGTGGCCCAGGCCTGTGCACCACAGGCCCGACAGGCCGTCGAAGATCTGCCGGCCGTCGTCGGTCCGATAGTAGGCGCCGGCGGCGCCGGTCAGGATGCGGGGGTTGGCCTTGAACTGCCGGTTGCCGGTGAAGGGCATCCAGTGGGCGTCCATCCATCCTGCGGGTCGGTCGGCGGTCTGAGTCATGGCTGCTCGTGCGAGTGGTTTGCGCCGCATCGTGCCCGGGCCAATGCTTGTAGACAATGACAACATCGCCATGTCTACTTGCCGCCAGATGAAACCAAACGACGCGCGTCTTCCCGGCCAGATTGCAGACGTCGACCTGCGCCTGCTCAGGGTCTTCAAAGCCGTCKTCGAATGCGGCGGCATGGCGGCGGCGGAGCTGGAGCTCAACGTCGGCATGCCGACCATCAGCCGGCAGATCAAGGACCTGGAGGAGCGCCTCGGCCTCGTGCTGTGCCGCCGCGGCCGCGCCGGGTTTGCGCTGACGGCCGAGGGCGCCGAGCTCTACGCGGCGGCGCTGCAACTGCTGTCCGCCACCACCGACTTCCGCGCCCGATTGGAAGAGATCCACCACCAGATCGGCGGCGAGCTGCACCTGGCGCTGTTCGAGAAGACCGTCAGCAACCCCGCCTGCCACATCGACCGCGCGCTGGCGCAGTTCAACGAGACGGCRCCGGGCGTGAAGCTGCACATCCATGTCGGCACCATCACGGACATCGAGCAGGGCGTACTGTCGGGTCAGTTCCAGGTCGGCGTCATCCCGGAGCATCGAAGGTCGGAGAGCCTGGCCTACCGGCCGCTGTTCGGCGAGCAGATGCACCTCTACGCCGGCAGCAGCCACCCCTGGTTCAAGGCCGACCACCGCTGGAGCTGGGCGGACCTGAGAGGCCAGCAACTGGCGGGCCTGGGCTACCACTCGCCCAACCTGGTGCTGACGCACCGACAAAAGCTGGAGCGTGCGGCCACGGCGTCCGACCAGGAAGGCGTCGCCACACTGATCCTGACCGGCTGCTTCGTTGGCTTCCTGCCCGACCACTACGCCCATCCCTTTGTCGACGCCGGCCGCCTGCGCGCCGTGTCCGTCGATGAGCTGAGGTATGACTGCAGCTTCGCCTGCATCTACCGCCACGACCCCGCGCCCACCCGGGCCGCGGCGACGCTCGTGCAGGCGCTCGAAGCAGCGCACGCCTGAGGAAGCGGCGACTACCATCCCGCTCCTGCCTTCACCGCCATCTTCAGCGGCCTCGCGCCCTCCATCTCGCATGAGCCACACGCCCGATTCCTCGCGATACGACCGCCAACCCTATCGCCGCAGCGGGCGCAGCGGTTTGCTGCTGCCGACCTTGTCGCTCGGCCTGTGGCACAACTTCGGCGACGTCGACCGTTACGACAACGCCCGCACGATGCTGCTGGGCGCCTTCGACCGCGGCATCACCCACTTCGACCTCGCCAACAACTACGGCCCGCCGCCGGGCTCGGCCGAGCTGACCATGGGCCGCGTGCTGCGCGAGGA
>NZ_JBFULE010000972.1:0-1772 GCF_056400485.1 Roseateles sp. P5_B10 | reverse complement strand
GTTGGTGGCCTGCAATATCGACGTCATCGTGCCCACCATCGAGCGCCTGCTCAACGTCAGCTTCCTGCCCGGCAGCATCTACGTCATCAGCAAGATGCCCAGCGACCCGCAGCAAGGCGACATCGTGCCGATTGCGCTGGTGTCCCTGGCCCTGTCCTTCCTCGCCACGCTCTACCCAAGCTGGCGCGCCAGCCGCGTGCAGCCGGCGGAGGCGCTGCGTTATGAGTGATCAGATTCTTCAGGCCACGGCCTTGACCCGCCGCTTCAGCGAAGGCGGCCTGGACGTCACCGTGCTCAAGGGCGTGGACCTGCATGTGTCGCGCGGCGAGACGCTGGCCATCGTCGGCGCCTCAGGCTCGGGCAAGAGCACGCTCTTGCACCTGCTCGGCGGCCTGGACGTGCCGACCTCGGGCGCCGTCACGCTGATGGGCCGGTCGCTGGCGTCCATGGATGAGGCCGAGCGTGGCCGCTGGCGCAACCAGCAGTTGGGTTTCGTCTACCAGTTCCATCACCTGCTGCCCGAGTTCTCGGCGCTGGACAACGTCGCGATGCCGCTGCGCATCCGCCGCCAGACGCCTGCTCAGGCGCGCGAAACGGCCGCCGAGATGCTGGCCCGCGTCGGCCTCAAGGACCGCGCGCAGCACCGCCCGTCCGAGCTGTCGGGCGGCGAGCGCCAGCGCGTGGCCATCGCCCGGGCCCTCGTCACCCGCCCTGCCTGCGTGCTGGCCGACGAGCCCACCGGCAACCTCGACCGCGACACCGCCGCGGTCGTCTTCGAGCTGATGCTGGAGCGCGCCCGCGAGTCCGGCACCGCCTTCGTTCTCGTCACCCATGACCGCGACCTGGCGGCGCGCTGCGATCGGCAGCTGCTGCTGGTGGCGGGCCAGTTCCAAGCCCCTGCAACGACCGCATGACCCCGCGATTCATCCTCAAGCTTTCATGCCCCGACCGCGCCGGCATCGTGCATGCCGTCACCGGTGTGCTGCTGCGCGAAGGCGGCAACATCCTGACCTCCCACCAGCATGGTGACGCTGACCATGCGCGCTTCTTCATGCGCATCGAGTTCGAGGCCAAGGCTGAAGAGGGTGCGCTGCAGGCCGCGTTTGCGCCGCTCGCCGCCCAGTTCGACATGGATTGGGAGCTGGTGGCCCGCGCCCGCAAGACCCGTGTGCTGCTGCTGGTGTCCAAGCTCGGCCATTGCCTGAACGATCTGCTGTTCCGCGTGCAGACCGGGCACTTGCCCATCGAGATCCCGGCCATCGTCTCCAACCACCGCGACTTCTATCAGCTCGCGRCCTCGCACAACATTCCCTTCCACCACTTCCCGCTGCTGGGCGCCACCGACGCACAGAAGCAGGCGCAGGAAGCCAAGATCCGCGAAGTGGTGGCCGAAAACCAGATCGACCTCGTCGTGCTGGCGCGCTACATGCAGATCCTGTCGCCCGAGCTGTGCCGCGACCTGAGCGGCCGGGCCATCAACATCCACCACAGCTTCCTGCCCAGCTTCAAGGGCGCCAAGCCCTACCACCAGGCCTATGAACGCGGCGTCAAGCTGATCGGCGCAACCGCGCATTACGTGACCAGCGACCTCGACGAGGGGCCGATCATCGAGCAGGAGGTCGCCCGCATCGACCACAGCATGCCGCCCGAGCAGCTCGTGGGCATCGGCCGCGACATGGAGTGCGTGGCGCTGGCGCGGGCCATTCAGTGGCATGCCGAGCACAGGGTGTTGCTCAACGGCAATCGCACGGTCGTCTTCCGCTGAGGTAGAA
>NZ_JBFULE010000971.1:0-1780 GCF_056400485.1 Roseateles sp. P5_B10 | reverse complement strand
CTTCTGGGCGCCGTCGGCCTTGAAGACGACTGCGTCCAATGCGATCCCGCTCGACAGAAAATTGCCGACGACGGCGCTGGTCTTCAACGCAAAGCTGCCGACCTCGCTGTAGCTGAGGTTGTTCACGGTGGCGCTGCCGCCGGAGAAGCCGCTGATGACGTTGTTGAGGAGGCTGCCCGGCGTACCGCCAGCCGGCGTATACAAACTCGCATCCGGCGTCAGAGTGACGCTGCTGTTGAAGGTCGGAGCGAGGCCGCCGGCCGTGACCTGCGCCAGGGTGGCGTTCGCGTCGGGTACCCCAGTGCCGCCGCTGTCGGCGCCGGAAGCCCAGCGGTAGGCGCCGACAGTTGCCGAGAACGCGGCCCCAGCCCTGCCGAAGAAGGCGTCCGCTGCATTGCTGCCAGCGGGGTTGCCGATGCCGCCGAGCGTCAAGCCACTGATGACGACGGTGAAAGGTCGCACGATCAGATCGCCGACGCTGCCACTGAGGGTGGATCCGACGTAGGTGAGAGAGTCGTCGTCCAGGCTGAGGGTGTATTTGCCGATGTCGGTCGTCGTGAGGCTGACATTGGCGACGCCGCCGCTGAAGACCAGCGAAAGATTGTTCGTCGACGGTCGCGTCGTCGGCACGGGCAGCGTCGCGTTGGGCGTGACGGTTGTGTTGACGAGGCTCGGCATCGCCCAGGAGCCGTTCTTGTCCGTGCGCCATAGCTTGAGGTTGTGTGTGCCGCTGTAGTCGGTCGCGACACCGCAGTTGGCCGTCGTGCTGTCCTTCTTCACCAAAGAGACGCGGAGGTCGTGGGGGCGGCCAGCGACAACCACATTGCTGCCATCGATCTTGTTCGCAAGGTCCTCGGCCCAGACGAAGGCGTTGTCGCTGAACAGGATGTCCGCCGTCGTCGTGCTGGTGCTCGCGGAAGTGCTGTCCGCCGCTGTCACTTTGACCGCCTGGGCCCGGCCGTACGAGAGGGTCAGGCGGGCGACGCCTTGGTCCGCCGACGAGAAGGTGTAGCTGGACTGACCGCTGCCCGGCGAGGGCTGGCTGAAGCTGCCGCTACCGCTGGACAGCGCCCAGGTGCCGCGGCTGGTGGAAGTCGACAGGTTCACTGTCCCCACGTAGCTTGTAAGGACGATGGCGCAGGCCGTGTCGCTGCAGGCCCGCAATGTGATCGTCGTGGGAGAGCACGTGCTGGCGTTGGTGGTGCTGGGAACGACTTCAATGTGGTCCAGCGGCAGCGGGCAGACGCGCGAGAGCGACGCCATGTCGGCGTTCAGCTCCAGCGCGCTGATCTCGTAGTTGTAGACCCGCATTTCGTCGATGAGGCCRTTGGCCGACCTCAGCGTGCCATTGGTGGGCGCGGTGCTGCTGCGGTTGTCGCCGACAAAGAGGGTGCCGATGCTGTTGTCCAGGCTGCCGCTGGTCGTCGCCGTCGTGGCGCCGATCTGAACGCCGTTGAGATAGATGCGCAGCGTGCTCTGGTTGGTGCCGGCTGCCAGGTTCCAGGTGATGCCGATGTGCTTCCACGTGCTCGCGGCGACGGACTGCGCCGGCGTGGCGGTCGACACCACGAGACCGTTGCTGTCGGTGACGGTCAGGCGCAGGGAACCGTCGCTCTGGCGCACCAGGAAGAAGGGCTTGCTCGTGGACGTCGTCGCGTCCAGCAGCATCGCCGCCGAGTTGTTCCAGGCCGTGCTGGCGTCGTACCAGAAGGTCACGGCGCCCTTGTCGCCGACGCCGGAGTTGACGTCGAGCAGCGTGTCCACTGCGTGGCTGGTACTC
>NZ_JBFULE010000970.1:0-1782 GCF_056400485.1 Roseateles sp. P5_B10 | reverse complement strand
GGCCCGAAGTCCGCCTCCGGGGCCACCGGCGCGCGTCTCGTGGGCGAGAACCCAACGTCTCGAGCAGGTTTGTATCAAAACTARATTTTTTCCAGCATCTGCGTAAACCCTAGACGTTGCGAAGAAACGACCCGATTTCAGTCAAAAACCGCGGGTAAACCAGCATGGAATTGACACTGCCGGCGAAACATCAGGGCGAACAACTACGCAAGAAGTCAAAACTTGTAGCGCAACTACAGCATCAACTTAGGGGTTAACAACAGGTCTGCCGGCGTGACCAATCGCGTCCGGGCGACGCAAGGCGCAAGGGGCGGTCATGCAAGGCGAGAGCACGCAAGGCGAAGCCACACCGGCCGCGCGGCGGCGGCGTGGTGCCAAAGATCGCGTGTGAGAAGACGGCGCGCGCAGACCGCGCGCGCCGTGTCAGGCGTCGGCCTGCTCCAGCGCCAGGGCGGCGCCGGACAATGCGGCCAGCGTGTCGGTGATGAGGGCCGTGGGGATGCCCGCCAGGAAGGGCTGGAAGCGCCCCTTGGCCTCGAAACGGGCGCGGAACTCCGATTGGAAGAAGCGCTCGCCCAGGCGCGGCACGATGCCGCCGCCGATGAAGACGCCGCCGCGCGAACCCAGCGTCAGCGCGACGCTGCCGGCGAAACCACCCAGCATGGCGCAGAAGAGATCCAGCGTGCGCACGCAAGCAGTCGATTCACCGGCCAGGCCCCGGGCGACGATCTGCTCGGTCGGCAGCGAGCTGACGTCTTCGCCCTCCCCGAGCGCGGCCGCGACGGCGCGGCACAGCACCGGCAGGCCGATGCCCGACAGGAAGCGCTCGGCCGACACATGGGGGAACTCGCGGCGCGCCTGGCTCAGCACGGCGCTCTCAAAATCGTCCGCCGGCGCCAGCGTTGCGTGCCCACCCTCACCCGGCAGCGCCAGCCAGCGCCCAGGGGCGCGCACGACGCCACCCACGCCCAGGCCCGTGCCCGGGCCGATGACGGCCATGACCGTGCCCACGGCCACGTCACCGGTCGCCGGCGGGGGCACACCCCAGGCGCGCAGCTGGTCGGCACGCAGCCGCGGCAGCGACAGCGCCTGGGCCTCGAAATCATTCAGGCAGAGCAGCGTCTTCAGGCCCAGTTCGGCCTGCGCGCCGGCGCGCGAGAAGCTCCAGGCACCGTTGGTCAGCTCGATGTGATCGCCGTCCAGCGCCGTCGCGAGCGCAAAGGCCGCACTCTGCGGCTGGGCCTTGCCGGCTGGCTGCCCCTGCAGATATGCGCGCACTGCGGCCGCCGGCCCCGCATGGCCCGCCACCGACAGCACCCGCACGTCTTCCACCGCGGCGCCGGGGCCGGCAACGGTGCCGAAACGCGCATTGGTGCCGCCGACGTCGGCCACCAACCAGGGGTAGGCGGCACTCATACAGGAACTCCCGAAACAAGGAGGGGCGCAAGGCAGCGGATATTCAGGAGTCGGGCAGTGGCAAACACAGGGCTGAAAAGGGTGTAGTACGGTCGCGGCGGACGGTAGCAAAACTACATCCGATCGACAATACAAACTCGCCCTTGGAATCTCATCTCGAATGAGAAAACGCTTTCAACTCCCGGCAAGCCAGCCATCGCCCTGGGGAAACTCGATTGCCGAGGATCTGTAGTGAAGCTACAACCTGTTTGAGCTTCCACACCAGGAATCGCCCCCGAAAGGGTCCAAGGCAGGTCGCCTGCGCGCCTGCTGATAATCGCCCGTCTTTCCTCAGGTTCCTTCAGCGCCCATGCCCCGTTTCGACAG
>NZ_JBFULE010000969.1:0-1785 GCF_056400485.1 Roseateles sp. P5_B10 | reverse complement strand
CATCTACATCGTGGAGCCCACCGGCCCCATCGAAGACGACCCCAACCTGACTGACCGCAAGTTCCCCGGCAATCCAACCAAGTCCTACCGCTGCAAGGCGGGGCTGCGGGTGACGGGCGAAGTCATGCAATGGCAGGGCCACTCCCCCGAGCAGCTGCAAACCATGCTGGCGCATGTGCAGCGGATGCGCGAACTCGGCATCGAGGCCATCCAGGAATAGCAATAGGCCCTGCGGCCCAGCCGGTGAGGCTCAGTCAACCAGGGCCTGAAGCTCCTGCAAGGCTTCGTCCAACAAGGCCGCGCTGCCGGCATCCTGCTCGATGGCCCGGCAGGTGCGCTCCACCAGGCCTTCCAGCGCCGGATCCAGTTGCAACTCGCCGCCGAGTTCATCGACCAACGCAGCCTCGACGAACAGGCGCAAGGCCTTGGCGCGGGGGATGTCACCGCCTTGAGCTCGGGCGGCCTTGAGCTTGGCGGTCAGCCCCTGCAATGCCGTCACGGCTGCGGGTGGCGCGGCCCGATTGACCAAGCCAGCCGAGGCCCCGGCCGTTGCTTGGCGTTGCGACGGCGAATGACGCGCCTGCGCCAGTTCGGCCTTGAGCAGGCGCAGTGCGTGGATCAGGGGAGAAATGGGAGCTGTCATGCCAATGCCTGGAGCCGCCGCATTGTGGCGCGGCCCGGTTCGGGAAAGCTGGCAAAATGCGCCCGCTTCTGACCGATGCGCCGCCGCTGGCCTTGCCGTGGCGGTATTTTTTTGAGCCCCCGCATCCAGGGGCTTCGACCCAGGGCATATCCCAAAGTCCGACCGAGCGGTCGGCCGGGACAATCGCCAGCTTTGCTTTAACCAGGCCGCGTCACAAGCGCCGCCCTGATCTCATGGCACTCCAACACCTGACCGACGAGCAGATCGCCACCATGTCACGCGCCCAAAAGGACGAGTGGTGGTTCAAGAACGTCTTCCGCGGCGACATGGCCCAGCTTTCGCTGCGCTCCGGTATCACCGGTTTCCTGCTCGGCGGTGTGCTCTCCTCCACCGGCCTGTACATCGGTGCCAAGACGGGCATTTCCCTCGGCGTTGGCCTCACTTCGGTCATCCTGGCCTTTGCGCTGTTCCGAGCGCTGCACGCAGCCGGCCTGGCCCAGGACTACACCATCCTCGAGAACAACTGCACCCAGTCCATCGCCACGGCGTCGGGCTATGTGACCACGGCGCTGATCTCCAGCCTGCCGGCCTACATGCTGGTGACGGGCCATGTGCCGCTGTGGTGGCAGATCGCCATCTGGATGTTCCTGGTGTCGCTGGTGGGCGTGCTGCTGGCCTTCCCGCTGAAGCGCCGCTTCATCAATGAAGACCAGGCCCCCTTCCCGGAAGGCCGTGCCTGCGGCGTGGTGCTGGATTCGCTGTACCACGGCAAGGGCAGCGAGGGCATGTTCAAGGCCAAGCTGCTGGGCTGGGTGGCGGGCGGCGCGGCGCTGCTACAGGGCATCTGCGGCGAGGGCTGGATGAAGCTGATCCAGTTCAAGCTGCTGGCCATGGACAAGTGGGCCGGCATGACGGAGCCCTGGCATCTGCACGAGCGCATCGACGACTACTACTACGCCTGGGCCGTCAAGGCGCACGGCTTCATTCCCAGCATCCTGGGAACGGACTTCCGCACCCTGGGCCTGCGCCTGGTGGTGGACGCCGCGTTGATCGGCACCGGGGGCCTGATGGGCCTCGCGGTGGCGGCGAGTTGTTTTGTCGGCGTGATCGTCAACTTCGTGATCCTGGCGCCGCTGATGATC
>NZ_JBFULE010000968.1:0-1789 GCF_056400485.1 Roseateles sp. P5_B10 | reverse complement strand
CGGCACCGGCCGCCGCCTGCACGGCACCGCGCGCGGCGTCGGCCGTGCGCAGCGTGTAGGCATACGGCGGCACCMAGTTTTGCGCCACCGGCACGCCCTCGCAGCCCTGTAGCTCGATGTCGACAACGGCGGTCATCGGCTTGCCCAGGTCGTCCTTGTCGCTGATGAAGCGATGACCGCTGCTGCGCATCGAGATCGCGTCCTTGCCGCCGGCCAGCTTGCCGCAGACCTCCTTGGGCTTGAGGCCGGTGAAYTCGTAGAAGTTGTTCTCGTTGATGACGTCGGACTGGTAGCGCGCGTCCAGGCCCGAGCCGAACTTCATGTCGTTGTCGCTCGTCGTCGTGCTGCCGGTGACGAGGTTGTTGTACATGTGCAGCTGGCCGAAGCGCACCAGCGGCAGGCGGCTGTAGGCGTAGTTCCACCAGTTGCCGGTCAGCGTCACGTGCAGGCGGCCGGCGTCGCTCCAGGCGCGGCCGGAGTCGCCGTTGCCGATCAGGCTGTTCTTGTGGTGCTTGCTGAAGACGCTGTTGGAGACGGTCACGTAGTCGCTGCCACGCACCACGTCCAGCGCGCCGTCGTGGCGCGTGTCGCTGGCCAGCGAATCGGGCGTGTCGCCATCGCTGATGGTCACGTGGTCGAGCCAGATCTGCTGGCCGCGCGTGACAGTCAGGCCGTCCATGTAGGCGTTGTCGCTGTCCTCGGGGTTGACGTCCCAGGGCGTGTCGATGGCCAGGTTGCGCAGGATGATGTTGCGCGTCCAGGTCGGGTAGGCCTCCGGGTCCTTGCCCGCCGCGACCCAGGTCTTGAAATCGGCCTCGGGGTCGCCGCCGGGCGCCAGTGCGGCCTCGATGCCGATCAGCAGTTGCGTGCCGGTGATGCGCGCCGGGCGGCCGTTGCTGTCGTTGATACCGACCAACGTCGTGTTGGACGGGATGGAGAAGGAGCCGCCGTTCTTCTGGTCCAGGAAGCCCGTGTATTCCTCGAACACCGTGTTGCCATCGCGCCAGCGGAAATCGATGTGGCCGACGATGCGGATGATCTTGGGCTCGTTCTTCGCCTCGCGCAGAGCCGCCAGCAGCTGCTCCTTGTTGAACACCGTATAGACGCGGTTCGCCGCGGCCGAAGAGCCGCCGGTGACCAGCACCCTGCCCTTGCGCGACCGGTTGTGCCAGCCGGTGTCGGGTGCCGTCTCGCGCTCGAAGGTCAGCTGGCCGCCGGTCGGGTCGACGGTGGCGAACTGCCAGGCCGGCAGCTTGGGCGCCGCGCGATAGTTGCTCGGGTTGTGCAGGCCGCTGATGGTGACCGGCGCCGCGTAGCTGCGCGTGCCGACGTCGAAGAGCAGCGGCGCGGTCGTGTCGGTCAGGTTGACGGCGTCGATGACCGGCGCGGGCGGCGGCGGTACCGGGCGCGGGTCACGCACCGCCAGGGCCTTGGCGGTTGCCGTCTCAGTGCTGGCTGCCGGTGCATCAAGGCGGCTAGCCGAGGCCTGCTCGCTCGACTGCGGCGAGGCGATGCTCGCGGGGTTCTCCTGGCCTCCCCCGCAGGCCAACAGGCCAAGCGAGATGGACGAGGCCAGCAGGCCCAGCTTGGGCCGAGTCCACCGAATCAGGGGACTAGCGCCCCCCGCCGAGTCGAGAAAGGGGGCTGGGGTAGGCGCGGCTTGCAGCACAGGCTGGGAGCCTGGGCTAGAGCCGCAACACCGCCCTGCCCCCTTTCCCGGCTCGGCCCGAAGGGTGAGCGGCAAAACGGCCGCACTCGTCGTTGAAACTGCTCGCCAGGTGTCCAACCT
>NZ_JBFULE010000967.1:0-1789 GCF_056400485.1 Roseateles sp. P5_B10 | reverse complement strand
CTCCCTTTTGTCCTCTTCCAGTGTAGAGGTGGCCGATGCAGGACGGCCTCCAGTCAAACGCGAACAAATTGGCGCGGCCGACGACGAAAGGCGTTGCGGGGGAACAATTGGGGGAACGGACGCCTAGGACTCTCGACGATCCCTAGCATTCAAGCGGCCTAGCGGCCGATGTTCAACACCCTCCGGGGGCCAAATCAAGAGTTCACGAGAACTCACTGCCGATCAGGCGCCTAAGTTCCACAAGGGCTTAGGCGCTTTTTTCGTGTCAGGTGGCGGTTGACCGAGTGGCACGGGACTAATGGCATCGCGGACCGGACCGCGAGAGACGGAGCATGTCCGCATTTGGCAGCGGCGGGCCACGGCAAGCGCGATGACCTCGACCCATTGAGTCGCTTTTATCCTCGCCTTCCCGTCGCTTCTTTAAGTATGCCGGCGGCCATCTGATGCAATTCGCCGTCGGCTTCGATGCATCGGCCGGCTCGGCGTCGCGCCTTGGGCCAAGCTGTCGAACGGAAAAGCGTGACAGTCCGATATGCGAACGATCTTCCTCCTCACATCTGATGATTCGCTCGGTTGGACCTGCGTGCGAACGTGCGACTGCTTGAGGGCGATCCAATGCCTCCCCGCGCCTGTACACGGAGCCATGACCAAATCAATTCGCTGGTTCTTAGTCGTTGGTATTGCTGCCTTAGCGATCTTCGCTGCCAGGCAATTGACCCTCCCGTGGTTCCAGGCGCCCGGCTCCTTGACCATCTGCGTGGATGGCTCGAACCAGGTCTTGCAGTCGACGGATGCCAAGTTCGCTGACTGCATCGAGCGCAACGCGAAGTTGTTTCTGGAAAAGGACTACGCGGAGTCGAAGGACTTGGCAAAGAGTTTTTTTGACAATTCTGGTCGCCATCCTCGTCGCATCAATCACGTTCTCTGAGAAGGTTGTCGATATCCACAGCGCGCGGCGGGTTCCCCTCGCCGGAATGCTTGTCTGCTGGTTCCTGCTTCTCGTGGCCATTGTCATGACCGGAAGCGGTCTAGCCAGCATGGCACTGGCCGCAGGCTATGCGGCGTACTACGCCGGCGCGAATTTCCGCCACCTTGAATCGCACGCCGTGCTGCTTTTCATCGGTGGATGTTTCTCCTTCGGAGTTGCGATGCTGGCGCTGATCGTTTCGGGCGCAGTCTCGCTACTCGACAAGCGTCAATCAGCCTTGGACTTGAAGAGCAGTGCCGATGCGCAGGACGCGGCGGTCAATGACCTCCTTGATCTCGATGCCGAAGGGGGTTGAATGGGCGCGCCGGCTTGATGACCACCACGCCCGCGTTGACGACCACGATGTCAGGCGCCCCGAACGCCTGCTGTGCTGCGTCGAACAGGCGCTGGATGGACGCTATATCGCCGAGCTCGGCCTGCAGGGCTATCGCTCGCCCACCGCGCCCGGCGATGCCGTCAGCGACCGACACGATCCTTCTCATGGAACTGTCCTCTGACCGAATGATTCAACGGCTTGCCTGCGCACCGTGCCCAGTTCGGCCGACACTCAGGTGTCGCTGCGCTGCGGCGCGTCTCTAGAAGGGGTCGAAGCCGTTGCACCCTGCATTTCCATGGGCGCCACGGCGCAGATTGACTGGATCAACGCGGCGACCACGGCACACACGACGATCGCGACATGAAGATGGACCCACCGGCACGGCGACACGGGAACAAGACCGTTGCGCATAAGGATTCCTTCGTTGATGGCCAGGGGCATCGGCCCGGGAGTCGCTGCGGTTTCTGCCGCCACAACCTCACGAC
>NZ_JBFULE010000966.1:0-1792 GCF_056400485.1 Roseateles sp. P5_B10 | reverse complement strand
CGTCGGCGTGCAGCACCGGCTGGCGCAGAAGCTGCGCGGCCAGCGCGTCCACCAGCGGCTGCAACTGCACGCCGCACTCGCCGACCCACTGCGCCAGCGTGGAGCGAGCGATGGCGTGGCCGGCGCGCTCGAAGATGGCTTCCTGGCGGTACAGCGGTAGGTGATCGAGGTACTTAGCGACCAGCACCTGGGCCAGCAGGCCGGTCGTCGGCAGGCCCTTGTCGATGATGTGCGGGGCGACTGGCGCCTGCACGATCCGCTCGCAGCACTTGCACACCCACTTGCCGCGGATGTGGCGCTCGACGGTGAAGACGCCGGGCTGGTAGTCGAGCTTCTCGGCCACGTCCTCGCCGATGCGCTGCATGGCCTGGCCGCATCCGCAGTTGGTGTTCTCAGGTTCATGGCGCACTTCGCGGCGTGGCAGGTGCGCCGGCAGCTTCTCGCGCCGAGGCTGTTGCCGCTCGCCAGCGGCGCGCCCTGGCTGCAGCGCCTCAATCTCGGCGGCCACCGCTGCCAGGTCGCTGTCCAGTGTCTCGTCCAGCAGGCTCTTCTGCTCGGCGCTGTAGCGCTCGCTCTGCGCTGCGAACTTCAGCCGCTTGAGGATCGCGTTCTCGTGCGTGAGCTTCTCGATGACGGCCTGCTTGAACGCGGCCTCGGCACGCGCGGCACGCAGGGCGTCGCGCAGTTGCTGGGTATCGAGTGTGTCGAGGTCGTCGGCGATCACGAGTGGTAATGGTGCCCGCCGTGGGCCTCGTCGACCATCGGCAGATGCCGCAATGGACGCGGAGCTACAGCAGCGTGATGACGCCGGCCTCGCCGACGTTCTGCCAGGGCAGGCCAAGCACCAGGGCGTCGAACTGAGTGCGRCCGAGGCTCAGCGTGCCGGTGACGTCGCGAGGCCAGACGAAGCGGCCCGCGTTGAGGCGGCGAGCTGCCAGCCACACCCCGATACCGTCGTGCACGAGCACCTTCATCCGGTTGGCTCGGCGGTTGGCGAACAGGTAGGCGTGGTGTGGGCGAGCAGCGCCGAAGACGGCGACCACGCGCCGCAGGGCGGCCTCGGTGCCGGCCCGCATGTCCAGCGGCTCGACTGCCATCCACACCGCATCCACCCGGATCAACGCAGCATCTCGCGCAGCCAGGCGGCGCAGGAAGCAGCGCCCGCCATCGGCCAACGAACCCGCACATGGACCGGGCCTCGCTGCAGCTCCAGTTCGATGGACTGCGGCGGCTCGCAGGGTGGGGCTTCAGTGACCACCGAGACCGGAACAAATGCAGGGTGGCCGGCGGGCTCGCCATGGTGCCCAGCCACGCGCCGCCACTTGTGCACGAGGTTGGCGTTGAGGCCGTAGCTCATCGCCACCTGGGCCACGGACGCGCCAGGCGCCGCACATGCGGCGATGACTTGGCGCTTCAGGTCTGCATCGTGTCGCCGGCGACCGGCCGGCTTGGCGTCTGACATGGTGTCCACCTAACTGGTTTAGTGGACACCATCCTGGCAGTCGTCGACGGGCCGTTCAAGGTGAGTTCGCCGGACGCATACCTTCTTGGATCTTGGTAGCCAGGTCATCGAAGGTGAACGGCTTGGTGATCAACCGGACGCCGGGATCCAACCGCCCTTGGTGGACGATGGCGTTGCGTGCATAACCTGTGGTGAACAAGACCCTGATATCCGTGTATAGCTCCTTGGCCTTCGCCGCCAAATCTTCACCCGTCATGCCGCCAGGCAAGACGACGTCGGTGAACAGCAGATCGACACGCATGAGGCTGAGGACATCGAGCGCGGATCGAC
>NZ_JBFULE010000965.1:0-1795 GCF_056400485.1 Roseateles sp. P5_B10 | reverse complement strand
GTTTGTCCTTCAGGCTCAGCAACGCTTCGTCCACCGCCACGAAGCTGAGCTTGCGCGCTACGGGCAGCCGCTTGCCATCTGCCGTCGCGACGTGGATGCGGACCCGGGCGGTGTCGCCGGGCTGGTAGCGCGGGCGGTCGGGCATGAGGCTGACCCGCAGCGCATGGGCCTCGGCGGACACCATCAGTTCGGCGATGCCCGTGGCCACGGCCGCCGGCAGCGCCCCCGCCTCGGCATCCAGCGCCAGCAGCGAGACCGACACATTGCCCGCCCACTCGCGGCGAATGCGCAGCGGGATGCGGGCCTGCGCCGCGTCCAGCGTGAGCACGCGGGACTCCAGGACGCCCCGGCGCTCCATCGTCAGCCACACGCGCGACCGCTTGAAGGGGCTGGAGACCGCGATGCTGGCCATCTCACCCTCGCGATACAGCGCCTTGTCGGTGTCCACGAACAGCGGGCCAGCCAGCAGGTGCTGCTGCTGCACAAAGGCGGGCTCGCCACGGGCGGCGGCCACCTTGCCGTCCACGTCTGCTGAGGTCGCCTCGAACTGGTACCGCCCGGCCTTGCGGGGCACGAAGCCGCACACCAGCTCGCCCTTGTCATCGGTCAGGCCCTGGCAGACCTCGCCCAGCTCCTCGACGGGGCCGGAGCCGTAGCCGTCCTTGCGCTTGGCGCTCACGCTGACGTGCTGCCGGCTGCGCCGCGCTCCGCTGTCGTCGAGCACCAGGCTTTGCACTTCCAGCGGCCGCAGGATCGCGACCGAGCCTCTCGTGCGGACGCCGACCGTCAGCAGGCTGGGCAGCACGTCAAAGCCCTGCGACACGGTCTGGGCCTCGCCGTTGGGGTCCTGGTAGCTCAGTTCGGCACGCAGCACATAGGGCCGTGCGCGCCGGGGCAGCGCGGGCAGCGTGGCCTGCGCATGGCCCTGGGCATCGAGCTGCAACGACTGCGTGTCCAGCAGCAGCTGGGCCGGCTCAGGCTCCGCTGCGGCCGGTTCGTCGAGGAAGGCCGGCATGTCCGTGTAGCCATCGAGCAGATCGGGCCTGCGGTATCCCTGCGCCTGGGCATAGACCCTCAGCGTGACGGGCCAGTGCTGCGCCGCGCCGCCGTCGGCGTGATGCAGGCCCAGCTGGAGCGTCGGTGCCGCGCCGAAGGTCAGCCGTGGCGCCTGGATGGCGCCCAGCATGCCGGGCAGGCGAAAGGCTTCGACGGCGAATTGCGCCGTGTCGTGGTCGGTAACGTTCGACGACGAACCCTCGCCGAGCTTCAGAACCACCCCGTAGCTACCCAAGGGCGCGTCACTGGGCAGCTCTAAGCGGGAGAGCCCTTCGCCGTGCGCGATCTCCTCTAGCGGGACGGTCCATTTCTTGCCCGATCCGTGATGAACAATCGTCGCCTCGCGGGGAAGCTCGCCTGCGGCCAGCCCGGCCTCGGTCTCCCGACGCACCACATGCCGCATCGACACCGTCTCGCCCGGCTTGAACAGGCTGCGGTCCAGCACGGTATGCGCCCGGATGAATGAGCTGCCCCAGGTTCGGTGGACGCCGTAGCTGGCGGCGTCGAGCAGGCCCGTCCAGCGGCTGCTGGCGACCGAGACATCCCGCTCGCCGTCGGGCCAGGTGTGCCGGGCGATGACCGTCACGCCGGCACCGAGGAGGTCGTTGCAACGGGCGAGCGCGCTGCGGTCGATGGACGCCAGGCCGTCCGCATCGCTGCGGCCCTGCCAGACGAGCGTGCCGCGGCAGTCATAGGCCCGGAGGTCCACCGCAGCGACCGGGGCACCACCGTCCAGCTG
>NZ_JBFULE010000964.1:0-1796 GCF_056400485.1 Roseateles sp. P5_B10 | reverse complement strand
GCGCCATCCGTGGCGATGTCCAGGGCCAAGGCCAGGCCGCCGCGCGTGCCACGCAGCCGGCGCAGCAGCGGCGCATTGGCCAGCCAGGCGCGCTTGTGCGTCGTGGGCAGGCGAGAGGGGAAACGTTCGCCGGTCCAGCGGGCCAGCCAGTCCAGCGCATCGGGTGGTGTGCTGGCGGGCGCCGTCAAAACGCGGGCGTCGGCGATCTGGTCTTCCATCGGCGTCAGCACGCTTTCGAACAGGCCGATGAAGCGCTCCAGGAAGTCGTGGCGCGTGGCGTCGCCGCTGGCGGTGCGGTCGAAGACGGGATCGTCCCGGTAGAGCTCGGGCAGATAGCGACGCAGATAGGAGAAGCGGTCGCCCCAGACGCGCACGGCCGCCACATGCGGCGTGGCGCGGCCGTTGCCATAGAGCGTCACACGCAATTGCAGGCGGCGGCCGCGCAGCTCGCGCAGCTGCATGCCGGCGCGCTGCACCAGGGCGCCGAACAGGCCGACGCGGTTCGCCTGCGGCGCGCAGCCGAGCAGGCTGGCGTGATGGGGCAGCTCGCTCGGGCAGGCCAGCCAGGCGGCGCGGGGCGTGCCCGTGGGCAGATCGGCCTGCAGGGCGCTGGCGTCGCCGAACCAATGCGGCCACCAGGTGCCGCTGAACGTGTCTTCGTCGGAGGCGCCCAGCTCCACAAGCACGCCGCAGCCGGGCGGGATGACAGCCTCGACATAGAGGCGGTGCCAGACGAGGTCGATGGATTGCGTGTCCACCGTGCGGCCCTGAGCGGTGCCGCTGGCTGCAAAGCCACGCCAAGACAGGGGCACCAGGGCGCGGCTGAACGTCGCGTTTTCCGCGGCCTCGGGTACATCCTGCGGGCGGACCAGCGGCAGATGCGGCGGCCAGTCCTGTGAGGCGACAAAGCCGCCGGGTGCGGCGTTGGCGCTCGGGTAGCGGCGGCCGAGGGGCTTTTGTTGCCCGGATCCATCGGCCGCGTAGACGAGCACTTCGGCCAGATCGGACACGCGCAGGGCGATCTCGGTCTCGTCTAGCCAGGCGATGGCGTGGGCGTACTCCGCGCCTTCGAGGATGGCGCTCTTGCGTTCCAAGCCGTCGAACACGCTCAGATGCAGCTCGCCATCCGGTCCCCAGGCGATCACCGCCAGCCGCCCCTGCGGGCTGGCGGCCAGGGCCACCGGGCGAAGCGCAGGATCGAGCAGGGCTTCGGGCAGCAGCTCGAGGCGCGCGTCGTCGGCGTTCTCGGGCTGCGGGCGGAAGGTGCCCGCGTCGCGCACCACGTCGCCGCGCTCGGGGAAGGGTGTGCCGACCAGCACGGCCAGGCGGCGGTTGTTGCGGTCGAGCAGCCAGCGCCCGCCCTGAGCATCGCAAGCGACGGCTTGCGGCGTGAACAGCGGCGGYAGCTCCAGGCGCACGGGCTCGTGGCGCTCGCGCAGGTCGAAGAGTTCCACGCGGTCGGCGAAAGCAAAGGCGATGCGATCGTCGGCATCAATGGCCATCGCCGTGGGCGTGCCGGGCGCCGAGGTGGCGTAGCGCGGCACCTCGCCGGGGAAGGCGCCAAAGCCCATCAGCGAGCCACCAGGACCCTCGGGCGTGGGCCGTGGGTCCCAGCGGGCGTAGCTGCCGAAGCGGTCGCGCAGCAGCGGCAGCATGGCCAGCTGGGTTTCTGCGCTGGCCAGGCGCGAGACGCCGTCAAGCATCGGCGGCACGCCCAGCTCCGAGGCCAGCGACAACACCTCTTCCACGCCGCCGTGGGTCGCGTCGCGCGGCGCGATTGCGCAGCCGTCTTCTAC
>NZ_JBFULE010000963.1:0-1798 GCF_056400485.1 Roseateles sp. P5_B10 | reverse complement strand
CTACCAGAACAACGCCCAGCAACTGGCCTTCCAGAAGAAGATCGAGGCCATGCTGGCGGCCGACACACGCAAGCAGGATGTCGCCGCCGGCGAGCGCGGCGTCATGCGCAAGCTGATCGGCAATATGCAGCTGCAGGAACTGATCCTGAAATAGGCCGCAGGCCCACACCCAAAGCAAAACCGAAGCTTCGTTCAGCCTGAGGCTGTCCGCGGCCGGCAGGGCGCTGGCGACAATGCCCGGCTCACCACGGACCGCCCGCCATGCTTGAACTGCTCTCCGACCCGCAGACCTGGATCGCCCTCGCCACGCTGACCGCGCTGGAGCTGGTACTGGGCATCGACAACATCATCTTCATCAGCATCCTGGTGGACAAGCTGCCCAAGGCCCAGCAGGAAACCGCGCGGCGTGCGGGCCTGTTCGCAGCGATGTTCATGCGCATCGGCCTGCTGATGGTGCTGGCGTGGATCGTCGGCATGGTCGAGCCGCTGTTCAACGTGCCCGGCGTCGAACGGGGCATCTCGGGGCGCGACCTCATCCTCATCGGCGGCGGCCTGTTCCTGATCTGGAAGAGCACCGGTGAAATCCACGGCTCGCTCGAAGGCGAGGACGAAGACACCAGCGCCGGCGGCAAGGCCAAGGCGGCCTTTGGCGCCGTCATCCTGCAGATCATGGTCATCGACCTGGTGTTCTCGCTGGACTCCATCATCACCGCCGTCGGCATGGTGGACGACGTGCGCATCATGATTGGCGCCGTCATCGCCTCGGTCGGTCTGATGATGCTGTTCGCCGGCCCCATCGGCCGTTTCGTGTCCAACCACCCGACCATCAAGATGCTGGCCCKGAGCTTCCTGGTCGTCGTCGGCGTGGTGCTGGTCGCCGAGGGCTTCGGCCACCACGTGCCCAAGGGCTATATCTACTTCGCGATGGCCTTCTCGCTGGGTGTGGAGATGATGAACATCAAGATGCGCCGCAAGTCGGCCAGCAAGGTCAAGCTGCGCCAGCAGATCCCTGGCAGTTCGGGCGATTGAAGCGATGATCCGCGGTCATGGAAAAGCTGATGCGTTTCCCGACCGCGGTCCCGCACGATCCGGACATTGAGGCCTGGATGCGGGCCCATGCGGGCGCGCTGGGCGACATTGCCCGGCACTGGTTCGACGCCATGCGCCGCTGCGGCGCCGATGTGCGCGAACTTCTGCATGACGGCCACCCGACCGCCTGCATCGGCGACGCGGCCTTCGGCTATGTCAACGCCTTCACCGCGCATGTGAACGTCGGCTTCTTCAAGGGCGCCGAGCTGGCCGATCCCGCCAGCCTGCTGCAGGGCGCGGGCAAGTTCATGCGACACGTCAAACTCAGGCCCGGCGAGCCCATCGACGAAACGGCGCTTCAGGCCCTGATCGCGTCGGCCAGCGCCGACATGCGCCGGCGCCTGTGATGGCGCTGCGCCTGCAGCCGTTCACGGCCTTCGACGACCTGGCCTTCAGCCTGGATGTCGAGACCCTGGTCGCGCGTCTGGGTCCGCCCAACCGCCATGCACGCAACGAGGCCGCGCTGAACGAGTACGACTACGGCCACACCGTGCTGCGCTTCCAGGACGGTGGCCGCCTCGAGGAGATCACCCGGCGCGCGCCGGTGCTGCAGCTGGACACGGTCGTCATTCCGTTTGCCGCGCTGGGCGGCTTCGTGCTCGCGCAGGATGCCGAGGCCTTCGAGCGCGCGGGCTTTCTGGTCAGCCCGGCCTTCGGCATCGCCTTTGTGCCGCAGGAACCCGACTGGGTCACCGCGCTGGCGCGCCAC
>NZ_JBFULE010000962.1:0-1806 GCF_056400485.1 Roseateles sp. P5_B10 | reverse complement strand
GGCCCAACCTTCGAGCCCATCGACCCGGTGCGCGGCATCACCAACCACAGCAGCGGCAAGATGGGTTTCGCCATCGCCCGCGCTGCGGCCGAGGCCGGCGCCGAGGTCACGCTGGTGGCGGGCCCAGTGCACCTGGCGACACCGCGCGGCGTGCAGCGCATCGACGTACAGAGTGCGCAGCAGATGTTCGACGCCGTGCTGCCGCTAGCCACCCACCAGCATGCTTTCATCGCGACGGCAGCGGTGGCTGACTGGCGCCCCGCCCAGGCGCACGAACACAAGCTGAAGAAAGCCGAGGGCGGTGCGACCGCGCCGACCATCGCGATGGCCGAGAACCCGGACATCCTCGCCGCGGTTGCCAAGCTGCACAGGCCCCCTTACTGCGTCGGCTTCGCCGCCGAAAGCGAGAAGCTCGCAGAACACGCCGACGCCAAGCGCCGCCGCAAGGGCATCCCGCTCATCGTCGCCAACCTCGGCCCCGCCACCTTTGGCCGCGACGACAACGCGCTGCTGCTCATCGACGAGCAGGGCCAGCGCGAATTGCCCCGGGCCGACAAGCTCAGCCTGGCGCGCGAGCTGATGACCGAACTTTCCAAAAGACTCTGATGACCCCGATTGATTTGCAAGTGCTCGACGCCCGCATGGCCGAGCAGATCCCCGCTTACGCCACGCCCGGCAGCGCCGGCCTCGACCTTCGCGCCTGCCTGAGTGAGCCCATCACGCTCGCTCCCGGCCAGACGACGCTGATCCCTACGGGCCTGGCCATCCATATCGCCGACCCGGGCCTGGCGGCCATCATCCTGCCGCGCTCGGGTCTGGGCCACAAACACGGCATCGTGCTGGGCAACCTGGTCGGTCTGATCGACAGCGACTACCAGGGCCAGCTCATGGTCAGCTGCTGGAATCGCGGCCAGACGGAGTTCGTCATCAAGCCCTTCGAGCGCATCGCGCAGCTGGTCATCGTGCCGGTTGTGCAGGCGACCTTCCGTCGCGTCGACAGCTTCGACTCGTCCGAACGCGGAGCAGGCGGCTTCGGCTCGACCGGCAAGGCATAAGCAGGGCGCCAAGACGCGCGCACTGAACCGTATTTCGGGCCGAGCGCCGGGCCRCTCCCTAGCCGGCCCGCAAGGCGATGTGCGTGCGGCTCGATGCCGCAAGCATCGCCGTCCCCGCGGGGGACCGACCAGACTCGCCCGCGTTCAGCGGCGCGAGGCTGGTCGAGGGGCCTCAATGCAGTTGCTCGTCCGGCGGCGCGCCGGTCTGCACCATGAAGATAGGCTCGCCAACTGAACCGGCCTCGACCTCCTGCTCGGTGGCCGCGCGCACGTCCAGCAGCGTCAGGTGCATGCGCAGGCCGATGCCGGCCAGCGGGTGATTGCCGTCGAGCACGACATGCTGAGGGTAGACCTCGGTGACGGTGTAGACCACGTCCTCGGGCATGCCTTCGGTAGCGGCGCCTTCGGGCAGGCCCTCGATCTGCAGCCCGGGCTCGACGCCGTCCGGGAACAGCCCGCGGGCTTCGAAGCAGACGAGGCCGGAGTCGTAGTCGCCGAAGGCCTCCTCGGGTTGCAGTGCGAGGCTGGTCTCGAAGCCGACCTCCTGGCCCTCCAGCGCTTCCTCGACCTTGGCAAACAGGTCGTCACCCCCCAGCAGGAATTCCATGGGCTCGGCCAGCTCGTCGATGAGCTGGCCTTGGGCATCTTCGAGTCTCCAGCGCAGGGAGACAACACAGGGGCGGGTCGCTTGCATGGGAGAGATTTTCCCACACCACCCTCGGCACAATAAGGCATGCAGATTGCCCTACCC
>NZ_JBFULE010000961.1:0-1807 GCF_056400485.1 Roseateles sp. P5_B10 | reverse complement strand
GGCCAGCTCTGCCATCGTCATCGTCATGCAGCGTCTGAGCGTCAAAGACGTGTCCGGTGTGATCACCGGCGAGGACATGGGCTATGAGCACCTGTGCCTGCCGATGGAGTACGAGGGGCCGCGCAAGATCACCAGCATCGGCTTCCTGGACCCACGCAGGGAGAAAGGCGAACTGTTGTTCCCCGAGCGTTTCCCGCGCGAGGTCGTCGAGCGTGACAAGAAGATCATGGGTCCGTATGCGGTCGCCGGGCAGTTCCAGCAGCGTCCCAGCCCCGCTGAGGGTGGAGAGTTCCAGCCTGACATGATCGAAGTTGTCGACGCGCTGCCCGCCGGCGTGCAGCAGTGGTGCCGCGGCTGGGACTTGGCGGCCACCGAGGGCGGCGGTGACTACACGGCGAACGCCAGGCTGGGCCGGCTTCCAGATGGGCGCTTCGTCATCTCCAACGTGGACCGCAAGCAGTACGGCACCGCCAAGCGTGACCACTACATCAAGACCACGGCCAGCGCCGACGGAATGGGTCGCGTCAAGCAATCTCTGCCGCAAGACCCTGGGCAGGCCGGCAAGGGGCAGGCCAAGGCTCTGGTGGGCATGCTGGCCGGGCATCAGGCCGTCACGAGCTTGGAGAGTGGTGACAAGGTCGTGCGCGCCCGGCCGCTGGCTAGCCAGATCAACGCCGGCAACGTGCTGATGCTGCGTGGGTCATGGAATCACGACTTCATCGAGGAGTTGCGGCTTTTCCCGAATGGCCTGCATGACGACCAGGTCGACGCCGCAGCGCGCGCGTTCAATGAGCTGCTGAACCCGACGGCGGGGATATTCGCGTAGATTGCTGAGCAACTATTTGGCATTGCCAGCAATGAACTTTTGTATGTCTGGTGAATTTGATAAAGCTTGGCCGATACTGAGAAGTTCGTAATAGACGCCATAGTGACTTCCGATGAGAGTTTTGATTTCTCTAGAAAGTCGGTCCAGCATGGCGAACTCAATTCCCTCATCATCATTGCCGCGCTTTGTGTCGTGATGATCTGACCCCAGCTTGTTTGCCACGTATTTGACGAGTCTGTGGCGAGAAATACGACGCCCTCCGAATATGATCGCAGGCGCTTGCATGAAAGCCTTAAGTGGCATGTCCATCATGGGAGGATCGGCAGGCTGCTCTTTTAACTTGGCAATTTCTTCCTTTGTGTGTTCCCCGATGAACAACAATAGTCCAGTGGCAATAATTCCTTCATGTAGCGCGCCTCCCGCAGTGGCAAGCACAATCTCCCTCCCCCCGGCCACATGCAAGCAAGCCTCTAGGCATACGGCGGACACGATTGGCTCTCGCTGGAATCCCGCGGCCTTCCAGGCTCGTTGCAAATCTCCGTTGATCAGTAGCCGCCTAAGTACCGAGCATTCTCTGCGTAACGCTTCAGATGTTATCTCCCCGTCCCAGTTTGACTTGAGGTAGCGCAAGTCCTCCCGGACAACTCCAGTAAGGTCATTCGGATCTAGCATTCGAGGCCTCCCTTTTTAATCGGTTGCACGACGCCTATCCTGCCACTGACCACTCGCATTGAGTGGATGTGCGCGCGGCTGACCGCTTCCTAGCATCGGCGCGATGGCCGACCCCATCCACATCAACAGCCTGGAGCTTGCCCGAGCCCGCGCTGACTTCCTCACGGGCATGGGCCTGGACGCCAAGCGCCCCACCGCCTGGACCCAGTACGGCTATCCCGAGGTGGTCGACTTCCCACTGCTGAAGCGAGCCTATGCACGCGGCGGCGCAGGGCAGGGTGCCGTGCACCGCCTGCTGGACAAATGCTG
>NZ_JBFULE010000960.1:0-1815 GCF_056400485.1 Roseateles sp. P5_B10 | reverse complement strand
GGCTTGAAGCGCATGCGCTTCGGGCGCGCGCCTTCTTCGCCCAGGCGCTTCTTCTTGTCGGCCTCGTACTCGTGGAAGTTGCCGTCGTAGAAGAACCACTGCGAATTGCCTTCGCAAGCCAGGATGTGGGTGCAGATGCGGTCCAGGAACCAGCGATCATGGCTGATGACCATGGCCGAGCCGGCGAACTCCAGCAGCGCTTCTTCCAGCGCGCGCAGGGTTTCGACGTCCAGGTCGTTGGACGGTTCGTCCAGCATCAGCACGTTGCCGCCCTGGGCCAGGGTCTTGGCCAGGTGCAGGCGGCCGCGCTCACCGCCGGAGAGGGCGCCGACGAGCTTCTGCTGGTCGTTGCCCTTGAAGTTGAAGCGGCCCAGGTAGGCGCGGCTGGGCATGACGAACTTGCCGACGATGATGTTGTCCAGGCCGCCGGAGACGTCCTGCCAGACGGTCTTGTCGGCTTCCATGCTCTCGCGGCTCTGGTCGACGAAGGCCATCTTGGCCGTCTTGCCGATCTTGACCGTGCCCGAGTCCGGCTGCTCCACGCCCTGCAGCATGCGGAACAGCGTCGACTTGCCGGCACCGTTGGGGCCGATGATGCCAACGATGGCGCCCGCCGGCACCTTGAAGCTCAGGTTGTCGATCAGCACGCGGTCGCCAAAGCTCTTGCTGACGTTCTCGAACTCGATGACCTCATTGCCCAGGCGCTCGGCCACGGGGATGAAGATTTCGTTGGTCACGTTGCGCTGCTGGTATTCGACGTCCGAGAGTTCCTCGAAGCGGGCCAGACGCGCCTTGCTCTTGGCCTGGCGGCCCTTGGCGTTGGAGCGAACCCACTTCAGTTCCTCCTTCATCGCCTTCATGCGCGCGTCTTCGCTCTTCTGCTCGGTCTCCAGGCGCTTTTCCTTCTGATCCAGCCAGTCGGAGTAGTTGCCCTTCCACGGGATGCCGTGGCCGCGGTCGAGTTCAAGAATCCACTCGGCCGCGTTGTCCAGGAAGTAGCGATCATGGGTGATGGCCACCACGGTGCCCGGGAAGCGCTGCAGGAACTGCTCCAGCCACTCGACCGATTCGGCGTCCAAGTGGTTGGTGGGTTCGTCCAGCAGCAGCATGTCGGGCTTGCTCAGCAGCAGGCGGCACAGCGCGACGCGGCGCTTTTCGCCGCCGGACAGCACGCCGATGACGGCGTCCCACGGCGGCAGGTTCAGCGCGTCGGCGGCCAGTTCCAGCTGCAGGTCGGTGTTCTCGGAGCCGGCGGCGGCAATGATGGATTCCAGCTCGCCCTGCTCTGCAGCCAGCGCGTCGAAGTCGGCGTCCTCTTCGGCATAGGCGGCATAGACCTCGTCCAGGCGCTTCTTCGCGGCAAGCACGCCGCCGATGCCCTCTTCCACGGCCTCGCGCACGGTCTGGTCAGGGTTCAGGCGCGGCTCCTGCTCCAGGTAGCCAATCTTGATGCCCGGCATCGGCGTGGCTTCGCCCTCGTACTCCTTGTCGACGCCCGCCATGATCTTCAGGATGGTCGACTTGCCCGAACCGTTCACGCCCAGCACGCCGATCTTGGCGCCGGGGAAGAAGGACAGCGAGATGTCCTTCAGGATGTGGCGCTTGGGAGGAACCGTCTTGTTGACGCGGTTCATGGAAAAGACGTACTGGGCCATGGGCAAATCCTGTGAGGCTGAAACAGCGGCAGGCCCCGGAAGAGGGCCTGCATTGCCTGGTATTGTCGCCGAGCCCGCGTTTCCAGGAAGTCAGATGCTCCGTCTTGCCGCCGCCCTGATCGTTCTCGCCACCGGCCTCGTCCAAGCCCAGACCCTGCGC
>NZ_JBFULE010000959.1:0-1817 GCF_056400485.1 Roseateles sp. P5_B10 | reverse complement strand
GCGGAAAAGCCTCCTCACGCGACGGTGACACGAAGAGATCGAAGGATTTCAACGCCTGATCAACATCGCTGCGAAAACCCAGCAGGCGCACACGCGAGTCGCCCGCAGCCAGTTCCTTCAGCGCGGCCTCGTCCGGCCCTTCGCCCAGGATGGCCAGCACGGCATCGGCCGGTGCATGAGCCCTGAAGCCGGCGATCAGCAGATCCATGCCCTTGCTGCGGTGCAGGCGGCCCACGCTGCCGACCAGCAGCTGGCCGGGTGCCAGACCGAGCTCGGCGCGCAGATCGGTGTGACGGGCGGCGGCCGCGGCGTCGCGCTCCGGCGCCCAGTTGTAGATGACGCTGGCCAGCGCTTCACGCTCAGGCAGGCTCTCGTACTGGGCGCGATTCACGCAGATGAGGCCGTCCATGCGTGCATGGTGATGAGCCTTGTAGCCGACGTGCAGGGTGCCGACGCGGGTCGAAGGCCGGGCGTGCGCGACGGCCTTGCAGGCCGGGCCGAGGTGGCCATGGCAGACATCGGCCGCCAGCCGGCGCGCCAGGTTGGCCACTCGCCAGCCGCGCAGCAGCGGCAGTTTCAGCCCGTGGAAGCGCACCGCGGGAGCCAACGCAGCGGCAACAACGGAATTGGCCGTGCCAATGACGTGGACACGATGGCCCAGCGCGGCCTGGGCATTGGCGAGGTCGATGCAATGCCGCTCACCGCCCGCGATGCGGGATGAAAACACGACATGAACCAGGGTCAACGGTTCGAAGGGCGGRGGCATGGCAGGTCTTGCAAMYGAATGCAGCTCGRATCGGYAAGCAAAACTTTACCGAYATACACATTCAGAAACCTGTCACCGCCCCTCCGCAAACAGGTGCCGCTRAGCTCCCAATTGCTCTCAAACGTCCGCAATTGGCGGGAATGCGGGAAAACGTTTAGCAGTCCCGGGGAGCCGGCGGAGACATCGCGGCCTCGGTCTATCTACGGCGGGCCGGAAGTCGGGATTGACAGGATCTCACGCACGCAGGTCCAAGGGCTTAGCCGGACCTTGCAGACGGCAACGGAAAATGCCCGACCAAGCGGTCGGGCATCCATGTCCGGATTGCCCCGACAGGGCTGCAGGGCTCAGCGCATCTTGCTGACCCACTCGTTGCGCTGCTCGTCGTAGCGATACATCATCAAAAAGCGCAGCGTCTCCATGTTGACCTGCTCGCGCGTCAGCGTGCTCATGTCGCGCGGCGCCTTGATCGGCACCCAGCTGCCGACGGTGTCGTCGTAGACATTCATGCGCAGGAACTGGTCGCGCATCGCCAGAACCTCGGCACGCGACATGACACCCTTGGGCGGCTCCATGCCGGACTTCAGCACCCACATGCCGGTGAGTTCGTCCCAGCGCATCAGGGCCAGGAAGGTGTCGCGCTCCATCTTGACCTGTTCGCGGGTCAGGCCCTGGGCCTGACTGGGGGCAGAAAAGGCAGCAAGCGAGGTGGCCAGCACGAGGGTCAGCAGGGAAAGGCGTGTCATGTCAGTCTCCAAAAGGGACGGTGGAAGAGAGGTTGCTGTGCTGACTGGGCGCCTCAGTGCTCACAGGTGGTGAGTGGTCGGGCGAAGGTCGCCGGCCTTACAGCCTCGGCGGGGTGTGAAAAATACCCGCGGCTCATGGCGGCCACGACCAATGGTTCAGAAAAGCGGGGCTGACCGCGCCCTTTTCGTCGGCTTCGCGGGCTCAAGGATCCGCAGAATCGGTCGAGTGAAGTACCTGCAAGCCCTCCTCCTCAGCCTGGCCGTCGTGCTGGCGCCCGTTGCCCCTGCCCATGCCGCGCGCATCAAGG
>NZ_JBFULE010000958.1:0-1823 GCF_056400485.1 Roseateles sp. P5_B10 | reverse complement strand
GGGTGCGTCAGCGTCGTGCTGGACAGCGACAGCTGCAGGATGGGCTGAGCGCCGGGGTCGGCCCGCGTGATGATGGGTTCGCGGATTTCGGTGGGCAGCTTGTAGCGCACCGAGGCGATGGCGTTGCGCACCTCATCGGCGGCCTCGATCATGTTCTTCGAGAAGTCGAAGACCAGCACGAGGGTGGCGCTGCCCTCGCGCGACGTGGAGTTGGAGCGATCCACGCCCGAGATGCTCTGCAGCGCTTTCTCGATACGGTTGACGACTTCGCGCTCCACCGTCTCGGGCGACGCGCCCGGATAGGGAATGTTGATGACGAGCACCGGCGGCTCGACCTCGGGGAACTGGTTGACCTTGAGCTTGGACAGCGCCAGCAGGCCCACCAGCATCAGCCCGATGACCATGACGACGGTCGCGACGGGCTTGCTGATGCTGAAGTTGGAGAGAAACATCGAGGTCTCCTGCTTACTTGCTGGCGGCAGGCACGGGTGACGCCGTGCCCGCGACGGCTGAGGCCGCGCCGGCCCCGGCCGTGACGCGCTGCAGCGGCGCACCATCGGTCAGGTTGCCGGTGGGTGCGCGCAGCACCTGGTCTCCCAAAGCCAGGCCTGAAGCGATGACGACCTCGCCGCGGCGGTCGTCACGCTCGCCCAAGATCACGTTGACCTTCTTGAGCTGATTGCCATCGACCTTCCAGACATAGGCGCTATCGCCCTGGCGCTGCACCGAGCCCTCGGCCAGCACCAGCGCCTTGCGCTCGGCGCTCTCGACGCGGCCTTCGGCATAGAGGCCGGAGACCTGAGGGGCCTTGCTGCGATCGTTGAATTCAGCGATGAGCTCGACCTGACGCGTCGTCGCATTGGCAGCGGCATCGATGCGGGCCAGCTTGCCGCGGAACTCCGCGTCGCCAAAGCCGTTGATGCGGAAGGACACCGGCTGGCCAAGCTTGAGCTCGCCCAGGCGATCGGCCGAGACCTGGCCTTCGAAGCGCATCGACGCCGGGTCGATGACCTTGATGAGTTCGCGGCCGATCTGCACGGTGTCGCCGACGGAGATCTTTCGCTCGCTGACGACGCCATCGAACGGCGCGCGGATCTCGGTGCGCGAAACCTGCTGGCGGGCCGTGACGGCGCGCGCCTTGGCTGCGGCCAACTCGCTCTGGGCGGCGTTGCGGCGCACCTCGGCGTCTTCCAGGCCTTGCATGGAAATCATGCCCTG
The DNA here is from genome assembly GCF_056400485.1 of Roseateles sp. P5_B10. Classification (NCBI taxonomy): domain Bacteria; kingdom Pseudomonadati; phylum Pseudomonadota; class Betaproteobacteria; order Burkholderiales; family Sphaerotilaceae; genus Roseateles; species Roseateles sp. P5_B10. The sequence goes on along the minus strand of NZ_JBFULE010000958.1, from coordinate 605 downwards.
CTGGTTCAGCGTGCGCTGGCGGGCCAGCACGCGCTCGGTCTGCTCGAAGCTCTGTTGGGCGGCGCGCAGCGCCTCATCGGCCGAGGTCAGGCCGTCGCGGATGGAGGTGGGGTCCAGTCGGATGATGAGATCACCCGCGCGCACACGTTCGCCGTTGTCCTTGGCCACCTGCAGCACGACGGCGGCCACTTCGGCACGCAGGTCGGCACGGCGGGCCGGCTGGATGGCGCCCGTGATGACGGGCGCGCCGATCAGGCCGCTCTGGCCAACCTGACGCAGATCCTCGGGCGCGAGCAGCAGCGGCGCAGACGTCTTGGCCGCGGCGCCCTTGGCCTCATCGGGCTTGCCACCCTTGCCGCAAGCGGTAAGGGCCAGGGCCAATGTCAATGCGGTCAGGGTCAGCGATGCACGCGTCATGGAGACAAGCTTTCTTCGAAAGGGCAAAGGTCGGACGGCTCAAACGCCGGAGCTTAACGGTCTGGCAACACGGCGCCAGAGGTCATGTACGAAACGGAAGAACTTTCGGGCCGAGCGCCGGGCCTGCCGTGGGCCAGAGGCCCATGGCCTTCCGTAGGCACAAGCAGTCCGCAGGGACTGCTTGTGTC
>NZ_JBFULE010000957.1:0-1825 GCF_056400485.1 Roseateles sp. P5_B10 | reverse complement strand
CACGCGGATAGAGCCAGAAGCCCTGCCCTGGCGGCTTGTTCAATGCGATGAACTGCGTGCCGGGCGCTTTCACCCGCTCCTTGAACGCAGTGATCTCGGTCACCGCCACCACCGCGTGCCGGAACGCCGGCAGGTGGTTGATGACGTTGACGACGCCGTTCTCCAGCCCGCCGGTGTCGAAGCGGTGCAGTAGGTGCACGACCAGGGGTCGCAGGTCCGCTTGCACAGGTCAGCGCCGCCCGGCCGCCCGTAGGCGCTGACGCGCCCCCTCGGGGGGCAGCGTGCGAAGCACGCGTGGGGGCTCCATCCTTACAGGCGCCAGAGGCGGAAGCCCGCGTCCACCAGCGCCTTGGCGTCGAAGGCGGCCTTCACGTCGATGAAGGCGCCGCCCTTGACGAGCTTCTTGCCAATGTCCGCGGCGCTGAGGCCGGCGTACTCGCGGTGCGACACGGCGGCCACGATGGCATCGGCCTGCGGCAGGTCCTCGAAGGGCATCAGGCGCACACCGTACTCGTGCATGGCCTCCTCAGCCTCGGCTTGCGCATCGGTGACGAAGATCTCGACGCCGTAGGTCTTGAGCTCGTTGATGATGTCGATGACCTTGGAGTTGCGCAGGTCGCCGCAGTTCTCCTTGAAGGTCAGGCCCAGCACGTTGATGCGCGCGCCTTTCACCGGGCTGCCGCTGGCGATCATCTGCTTGATGGTCTGCTCGGCGATGAACTTGCCCATGCCGTCGTTGATGCGACGGCCAGCCAGGATGACCTGCGGGTGGTAGCCCAGCATGTCGGCCTTGTGCGTCAGGTAGTAGGGGTCCACGCCGATGCAGTGGCCGCCGACCAGTCCCGGCTTGAACTTCAGGAAGTTCCACTTCGTGCCGGCCGCCTCCAGCACCTCGGAGGTGTCGATGCCGAGCTTGTCGAAGATGATGGACAACTCGTTCATCAGCGCGATGTTGAGGTCGCGCTGCGTGTTCTCGATGACCTTGGCGGCCTCGGCGGCCTTGATGCTGGACGCGCGGTGCACGCCGGGCTCGACGATCATCTCGTAGACCTTGGCGACCGTGTCGAGGGTCTCGGGTGTGTCGCCGGACACGATCTTCAGGATCTTGGTGAGCGTGTGCTCCTTGTCGCCCGGGTTGATGCGCTCGGGGCTGTAGCCGACGAAGAAGTCCTGCTTCCATTTCAGGCCCGATTCGCGCTCCAGCACGGGGATGCAGACCTCCTCGGTGGCGCCGGGGTAGACCGTGCTCTCGTAGACGACGATGGCGCCCTTCTTCATGTGGCGGCCGACGCTGGTGGAGGAGCCGATCAGCGGGCGGAAATCGGGGATGTGGGCCTCGTCAACCGGCGTGGGCACGGCGACGATGATGACRTCGGCCTCGGCCAGCATCTTGGGATCGTCGGTGTAGACGGCGTGCTTGGCCGCCTGGACTTCCTCGTCCGTCAGCTCGCGGCTCGGGTCGGTGCCGCGTTGGCAGGCTTCCACCTTGTTCTTGGCGATATCGAAGCCGATGGTGCGCACCTGCTTGCCGAACTCCACCACCAGGGGCAGGCCCACGTAGCCCAGGCCGATGACTGCGAGCGTATTCATGGATCGTTTCTCGTTGCTGTGATTTTTGAAGGCGCGTGATTGTCACTGCTGGCGCGCGGCGTCGCGGTCGCGCACCCCGCGCAAAGCGGTGTCCAGGCTGCCCCAGTGCGCGTGCAGGAATTCGCGCAGCAGGGCGTCATCAGCGCCGGCGACGGTCTTGTCGGCATAGACCAGGATGACCGCCGCATCGTCGCCGTGGCCCAGCAGACTCTGCCAGGCGCCATAAAGCTTGGCC
>NZ_JBFULE010000956.1:0-1826 GCF_056400485.1 Roseateles sp. P5_B10 | reverse complement strand
CCCCTGGCAACAGCAGAGGTGGGTCGCAATCCGCCAACCGGTCGAGCCGTGTCGCGGAAGGTTCTTCAACCAGCCAACTCCCTGGAAACCGGGGCATGAGGTGAGCGAAAGATGATGCAGCAATACAGGTCCAACTCCTACCTGTTCGGCGGAAACGCGCCGTATGTGGAGGAGATGTACGAGGCCTACCTCGACAACCCGGGTTCCGTCCCGGACAACTGGCGCGCCTATTTCGACGCGTTGCAGCATGTCCCCGCGGTGGATGGCAGCGAGGCGCGCGACGTGGCCCATGCGCCGGTCGTCGAATCATTCGCCCAGCGCGCCAAGGCCAACGCCTYCGCCAACAAGGCTTCCAGCGCCGATCTGGCCGTCGCCCGCAAGCAGGTGCACGTGCAGTCGCTGATCGCGGCCTACCGTTTCCTCGGCAACCGCTGGGCCGAGCTGGACCCCCTCAAGCGCGCCGAGCGCCCCAAGATTCCCGAGCTGGACCCGGCGTTCTACGACCTGACCGAGTCCGACATGGACATCTCGTTCAGCGCCGTGAACAGCTATTTCGGCGGCGAGACGATGACGCTGCGCCAGATCGTGCAGGCCCTGCGCGAGACCTATTGCGGCTCGATCGGCTCCGAATTCATGCACGGCTCCGACCCCGGCGAGAAGCGCTGGTGGCAGGAGCGCCTGGAGAAGGCGCGCGGCAAGCCGACCTTCTCGGCCGAAGAGAAGAAGCACATCCTCGACCGCCTGACCGCGGCCGAAGGCCTGGAGCGCTATCTCCACACCAAGTACGTCGGCCAGAAGCGTTTCTCGCTGGAAGGCGGCGAGAGCTTCATCGCGGCGATGGACGAAGTGATCCAGCGTGGCGGCGAGCGCGGCGTGCAGGAAATCGTCATCGGCATGGCCCACCGCGGCCGCCTGAACGTGCTGGTCAACACGCTGGGCAAGATGCCTGCCGACCTGTTCGCCGAGTTCGAGCACAAGGCTGCCGAAGACCTGCCGGCCGGCGACGTGAAGTACCACCAGGGCTTCAGCTCCGACGTGTCCACGCCTGGCGGCCCGGTGCACCTGAGCCTGGCCTTCAATCCGTCCCACCTGGAAATCGTCAACCCGGTCGTTGAAGGCAGCGTGCGCGCCCGCCAGGACCGCCGCGGCGACAGCGAAGGCGCCCAGGTGCTGCCGGTGCTGGTGCACGGTGACGCGGCCTTCGGTGGCCAGGGCGTCGTGCAGGAAACGCTGGCGATGGCGCAGACGCGCGGCTACCGCACCGGCGGCACGGTCCACATCATCATCAACAACCAGATCGGCTTCACCACCAGCGACCCGCGCGACCTGCGCTCCACCTGGTACTGCTCCGACGTCGTCAAGATGATCGAAGCGCCGGTGCTGCACGTGAACGGCGACGACCCTGAGGCCGTCGTCTGGGCCACGCAGCTGTGCATGGACTACCGCGCCGAGTTCAAGAAGGACGTCGTCCTGGACATCGTCTGCTTCCGCAAGCTCGGCCACAACGAACAGGACACGCCGGCGCTGACCCAGCCGCTGATGTACAAGAAGATTGCCGCCCACCCCGGCACGCGCAAGGTCTATGGCGACAAGCTGGTGGCGCAGAACGTGCTGCCGGCCGAAGGCCCGGACGACATGGTCAAGGCCTACCGCGCCGCCATGGACGAAGGCCGCCACACCGTYGACCCGGTGCTGACCAACTTCAAGAGCAAGTTCGCCACCGACTGGTCGCCCTTCCTGGGCAAGAAGTGGACCGACAGCTGTGACACCGCCATTCCGGTGGCCGAGTGGAAACGCCTGGCCGAGAAGCTCACGACGCTGCCCAA
>NZ_JBFULE010000955.1:0-1829 GCF_056400485.1 Roseateles sp. P5_B10 | reverse complement strand
CTCCAGCACCAGCGTGACACGATGAGGGGCCTGGCCCGCGGCCCCGAGGTGGCGGGCCTGTTCGCCGGTGAGCAATTCGCCCGCGAGCCGGCGCAGCAACTGCTGGACGCCAAGCTGGATGCGCTGCGCGCCGCCGGCCCCGGCCTTGTCACGGCCTTTGCCGACTTCTTCGATTCGCTGGACACGGAGCAGCGCCAGGTGCTGCGCTTCATGATGCGACGCTTCGGCCGGCATGAGCGGCGAGACGCGGCGTGATGGATGTCCACTGCGGCAAGCAGCCCCGCGGCCGCTTTGTGCCGCACATCGACCGCAACCGCTGCGAGGGCAAGGGCGAATGCGTCGCCGTCTGTCCCTTCAACGTGTTCACCTTGGGCAAGCTGGCACCCGAGCAGCGCCAGTCCCTGAGCCTGTTCGGCAAGCTCCGGGGCATGGCCCACGGTTGGGAGCAGGCCTTCACGCCCAATGCCGCCGCCTGCGAAGCCTGCGGCCATTGCGTCAGCGCCTGTCCCGAGCGAGCCATCACCCTGGTGCGGGCCGAATAATCGCGACATGCACAGACTGCTGCTGATTGACGACGATGAGGCCCTGGCCGGGCCGCTGACGCAATACCTTGCCCGCTTCGACCTCCAGCTTGAGGCTGTCACGCGGCCCAGCATCGCGCTGACGCGGCTGGCGGCCGAGCGCTTCGACGCGTTGATCCTCGACGGCATGCTGCCCGAGATGGACGGCTTCGAGTTCTGCAAGCAGCTGCGCGCCAGCAGCGAGGCCTGGCGCGACATGCCGGTGCTGATGCTGACCGCGCGCGGCGATCTGACCGACCGGGTCGTCGGGCTGGAGCTGGGCGCCGACGACTACCTGCCCAAGCCCTTCGAGCCCCGCGAACTGGCGGCACGGCTGCAGACCATCCTGCGCCGCACGCGCTTTGTATCGGCGGCTGCCCCGAGCGTGGTTCAGTCTTCCGCCAAGCTGTGCTTCGAGGGCCTCGAGATCGACACCACGCGCCGCGAGGTGCTTTGCGCGAGTGGCTTGGTCGAGCTGACCGGCACCGAATACGAACTGCTCGTGATGCTGGCCCGCGAGCCGGGCAAGGTCTTCTCGCGCGACGACATCCTGAACCGGCTGCGTGGCCAGGAAGCCGAGCTGTTCACCCGGGCCGTCGACATCCTGGTGAGCCGCCTGCGCCGCAAGCTTGAGCCGCTGGTGGCCCTGAAGACCCTGCGCAACGCCGGCTATTGCTTCGCATTGCCCAGCAAATGATGAAGCCGCACGCCTACGACCACCGCTGGCGCGAGCGCTGGGAACGCAAGCGGGCCAAGCGCGCCCGGCGCATGAACCGCGACTGGGAATACCGCTGGCGTGTGCGCCATCGCTGGCACCAGCGCTGGCATCACCAGCACAAGCGCTTCAAGCATTCGCTCGGTGCGCGGCTGATCGCCATCTTCATCCTGCTAGCCTGCATCAGCAGCACCATTCTGTGGATGTCGATGGGCAGCGCCTACAGCCTGCTTTGGGCCGTGCCGGCGCTATTCGTGGTTACGGGCCTGGCCTTCGGCATGATCCGCCACATGGTCTGGCCGCTGCATGCGCTGGCCATCGGCGCCGAGGCCTTCCGTCGCGGTGAGTTCTCGCACCGTGTGCCCGTGATCCACAGCGACGAGATCGGTGACCTGGCACTGCGTTTCAACCAGATGGCCGCCGACATCCAGGCCATGCTGGACGGCAAGCGCGCCTTGCTGCTGGCCATGAGCCACGAGCTGCGCAGCCCGCTGACGCGCGCGCGCCTGCACGCCGAGATGGTGGGCGAGGGCGAGTCACGCGACGCGCTGCTG
>NZ_JBFULE010000954.1:0-1833 GCF_056400485.1 Roseateles sp. P5_B10 | reverse complement strand
CCAGTGTCGAGCCCGGCCTTTGGAGCGCCATCGTCGACCGCTGCGTCGACGGCAAGAAGATGTGCGCCAGCCAGATGATGGCCATCGACGCAGCCGGCGGTGCCGGCAAGGGCGGCGTGGCCAGCACGATGCGCAGCCCCTGGCGCGATGCCGAAGGGAACAGGCGCGACCGCATGGTGGTGGCCGCGCTGTGCACGCCGACCAACCTGCTGGGCCTGCCTGTCGAAGCCCCCGAGGCTTCACCCGTCGCGCTGAAGAACTGAGACCGACCGATGTCCAATCCCGTCGTTGCCCAACACCAGACGCTCGATCAGCTGCATCCCATCCTCGGCCGCCTCGGCTGGGACTCGCTGCCGCTGCACGAGCCCATCCTCATCGCCACCTTCATTGCCGTGGTGCTGGGCGGCGCGCTGGTGTTCGCGCTGATCACCAAGTTCCGCCTCTGGGGCCATCTGTGGACCGACTGGATCACCAGCATCGACCACAAGAAGATCGGCATCATGTACATCATCCTCGGCGTGGTGATGCTGCTGCGCGGCTTCGCGGACGCGCTGATGATGCGGGCGCACCAGGCCATGGCCTTCGCCGACAACGCCGGCTTCCTGCCGCCGCACCACTACGACCAGGTCTTCACGGCCCACGGCGTCATCATGATCTTCTTCGTCGCGATGCCCTTCGTGACCGGGTTCATGAACTATGTCGTGCCGTTGCAGATCGGCGCACGCGACGTCGCCTTCCCCTTCCTGAACAACTTCAGCTTCTGGATGACGGCCGGCGGCGCTGTGCTGGTCATGATCTCGCTGTTCATCGGCGAGTTCGCCAAGACCGGCTGGCTGGCCTATCCGCCGCTGTCGGGCATTCTCGCCAGCCCGGATGTCGGGGTGGACTACTACCTGTGGTCACTGCAGATCGCAGGCGTGGGCACGACGCTGTCGGGCATCAACCTGATCGCMACCATCATSAAGATGCGCGCGCCGGGCATGACGATGATGAAGATGCCTGTCTTCACGTGGACGTCGCTGTGCACCAACGTGCTCATCGTCGCGACCTTCCCCGTGCTGGCCGCAACGCTGGCGCTGCTGACGGCCGACCGCTATCTGGGCACCAACTTTTTCACCAACGACCTTGGCGGCAACGCCATGCTCTATGTGAACCTGATCTGGATCTGGGGCCACCCCGAGGTCTACATCCTGGTGCTGCCGGTGTTCGGCATCTTCTCGGAGGTGGTGTCCACCTTCAGCCGCAAGAAGCTGTTCGGCTATGCGTCCATGGTCTATGCCACGGTCGTCATCACCATCCTGTCCTACCTCGTCTGGCTGCACCACTTCTTCACGATGGGCTCGGGTGCCAGCGTGAACAGCTTCTTCGGCATCACGACGATGATCATCTCGATCCCGACGGGCGCCAAGATCTTCAACTGGCTGTTCACGATGTACCGCGGCCGCATCAAGTTCGAGGTGCCGATGCTGTGGACGGTCGGCTTCATGATCACCTTCACCATCGGTGGCATGACCGGCGTGCTGCTGGCCGTGCCGGCGGCCGACTTCGTGCTGCACAACAGCCTCTTCCTGATCGCCCACTTCCACAACGTCATCATCGGCGGCGTGGTGTTCGGTGCCTTCGCCGGCATCAACTACTGGTTCCCCAAGGCCTTCGGCTTCCGCCTGGATGCCTTCTGGGGCAAGGTCTCATTCTGGTGCTGGTTCATCGGCTTCTGGGTCGCGTTCACGCCGCTGTACGTGCTGGGCCTGATGGGCATCACGCGCCGTGTCAGCCACTTCGACGACACGACGCTGCAACCCTATTTCGTCGTCGCCGCCATCGGTGCGGGCA
>NZ_JBFULE010000953.1:0-1834 GCF_056400485.1 Roseateles sp. P5_B10 | reverse complement strand
CCTCCGAAGCTGTTGCTGGCGAGAAAGACCAGTGCGATGCCCGTCTCGTCCATGAGGTCGCGAAGCACTTCCGAGGCCGGCGTCTCGCCCTGCTTTTCAGCCTTGGACTTGCGGATCGACTTCTCGAGCACATGAGCGTGGTCGACGAAGATCATGCGAGTTCCCTGCTGCCGCAGAGCATCGAAGGCGATGTCACGCATGCTGTCAAAGCGGCCTTTGCGCACCGCAGTGAAGGGATGTTGCACCGCCCTCAGCAGCAGTGACACGATGCCGCCGGCGCAGGGGTTCGCTCGAAGCCGAATGCTGAGCGCACCGTAGCCTTCGATGATGTCCGTTGCCGTGGGCAGACTTTTGCGGAAATACTCGGAGATGCTGGTCTTGGACGAGCCCGGTGGGCCGGACACGACGATGCCCTGCGGCCGGGTGGTCCGCAGAGACAACTGGTAGGCCCGATCCAGGGCCGCCAGGACCCCATGCAGATCGGGAAACAGCACGTATTTCCGGTCCACCTCGTCGGCGGCCAACAGCGCCTGCGTCGAGTACATGAACATGCGGCGCTCGGCGATCTRCCGAGCCTCTTCGTCGGCAGCGTCGCCGGAATCAAGAATGTCGAAGTCGCTCATGGTGTTTAGAAGTCGATAGTCTGAAATTCGTCGGATTCGACGAACGAGAAAGCCTTGACCTGCTGCTTGCTAATCGGCTCGGCGGGCGGTTTGATTAGGGCCGCGGTGGGTGGTGCGGCCGCGGTGGTTGCGCCCAGCACGCGGGCAGAAGTAGCACCGCAGAAGCGCGCGGCCAGCTTTTGGTCGGCGCTGGTCTTCCAGCTCACGGACTCCTGCCAGTGGTAGTGCAACTGGAGGCGCGCGCGTTCGAGGTATTCATAGGCGCCCTTGCTCTTGAGCTCCTCGCGGGCGAACTTCTGAATCAGCAGATGCTGGTTCCAGCTAAGCCCGTTCGCGTATTCGCCCAACCGGCACGGGCTGGTCACCCATTGCTGACTGCGCGGGTCCTGCACCCAGAGTTGGGACATGTCGTCCGGGTCCCATTTCACCCACGTCCTGAACTTCTTGCCGTGGGCTTGGCGCATCGGCAGCATTTCGGCACCACCGAATGGCAGCCCGTGAAGATCAACGCCGCCCTGGTGGACCATCAACTGCTTGGACAGCGCCGACACCATGCGCAGGCGCTCCATGTCGTGGGGAAAGCGCGCCGGCGGAACACTCAGCAGACCGTCCTGCATCAGGTCATAGGGCCGAGCGAGCTTGCGTTCGTTGACTTGGAACGGGTGGAAGTCGACCGCATACCTCACCAAGCCCTGAACGAACGCCGTGAACATGATTGCAGCATCTTTGTTCGGGTCGATGTTGACGATGTTGGCCACCCGCTTGTGCACGCGACCACGGGTCAAGGTCAACGTGTCGAGCGACGCGAAGAAGCGTTCGACATGGGGCTTGAGCCAGGGTGTGCGAACGCGGCAGTACGTGAAGCTGCTGCCCAGTTCCCAGCCCATGCGCTGAAAGACAGGCGAGTGGAACTCCAACCCGTTGTCGAGCTTCACCGTGTCGGGGATGCCCTCCGCGATCCAGTCGTGCTCCAGGTTCAGGCCGGCGACCATGTCCGCCTTGAAGCTGAGTGCACACCTCAGGACGCCGCTGACGCTGCTGAGGCCGGCGCCGTAAAAGCTGACGTAGAAGCCGAGCAGGTAGCCCGAGTAGGCGTCGATCATCACGGTAAGCAGCGGCCGCCCCAGCGGCAGGCCGGTGCGATCGCAGATCACCACCCAGTTCAGCGGCGTATGGTCGACTTCCACGACGTCCAAGGGGTATCTCGCAAC
>NZ_JBFULE010000952.1:0-1836 GCF_056400485.1 Roseateles sp. P5_B10 | reverse complement strand
GCGTGGCGCATCGCATGGGACCAGGAGCGGCCAGCGGCATGCACGCGATCCAGGTAATCCAGCCAGGCGTCTTCGACCTGCTCGCGCGACGCCGCCGGGTCAGGCTGGCCGAAGAAGCGCGAGTCCCACTGCGCCATGCTCCAGGGCTCGTGATAGGCCTCGCGGCCGATCATGACGCCGTCCAGCACGGCCAGCTGCTCGGCGATCTGGTCCGGCGTCTTCAGGCCGCCGTTGATGGCGATGGTCAGCTGCGGGAATTCGCGCTTGAGCTKCTCCACCAGCTCGTAGCGCAGCGGTGGGATCTCGCGGTTTTCCTTCGGAGAAAGGCCCTGCAGCCAGGCATTGCGGGCATGCACGATGAAGACTTCGCAGCCGGCCTCGGCAACGGTGGCGACGAAGTCGCGGACGAAGTCGTAGCTCTCAATCTTGTCGATGCCGATGCGGTGCTTGACGGTGACCGGCAGCGAGGTGGCATCGCGCATGGCCTTGACGCAGTCGGCCACCAGCTGGGGTTCGGCCATCAGGCAGGCCCCGAAGGCGCCCTTCTGCACTCGCTCGCTGGGGCAGCCGCAGTTCAGGTTGACCTCGTCATAGCCCCAGCGCTCGGCAAGCCTGGCGCAGGCGGCCAAGTCGGCGGGATCGCTGCCACCCAGCTGCAGCGCGACCGGGTGTTCGGTGTCGTTGAAGTCGAGATGGCGCGGCTGGTCGCCATGCAGCAAGGCGCCGGTCGTCACCATCTCGGTGTAGAGCAGCGCATGGCGGGTGATGAGCCGATGGAAATGGCGGCAATGGCGATCGGTCCAGTCCATCATCGGCGCGACGGACAGGCGCCAGGGAGAAAAAGCAGTCACGCAGCGGATTATCCCGGCCCGCAAATGGCAACGCCCGCGTCGGGCTGACGCGGGCGTTGAGAAATGCTGAACCGTGAGGGCTTAGCGGTTGCGGCGGCGGGACACGCCAACGCCCGCCAGGGCGGCCGCCATCACCAGGGCCAGGCTGGCCGGCTCGGGCACGGTGCCGGGGGCGGCGCTGAACTCGACCAGATAGCCGTTGATCTGGCCAGCATTGCCCGGGCCGCCGTGGTCGTTCCAGCCCATGACGGCGCCGAAGTTGGTCTGCAGGTAGTTCTCGCCACCGCAGCAGTTGTTCGGCTCGCCCGGATTCCAGCTGGTGTAGGTCAAGGCCTGGCCGTTCTCGGGACCATCACGCCAGGTGAAAGTGCCTTCATTGCCGGCGTCCGAAGCGCCCAGCCATGCCAGGATGCCACCGGCCACGGTGACGGAAGCGAAGCGGTTTTCGCCGGCGCTGGTGATGGTGGCCAGGTAGCCGGTCATGCCCAGATAGCTCGCGCTCTGGGCCGCCGTGAAGGCATCGTCCCAGCTGACGTTGGCGTCGAAGAACTCGTAGTAGTGGTCATTGCCGCCGGAGGCGGAATCCCACAGCACCGGCGAGGCTTGGGCAGCCTGGCCGAACAGGCCGGTGGCCAGCAAGGCCGTCATGAGCACTTTGCGCATTGTTGTCTCCGTCGAACGTGAAAAATTTTCGCGAGTGTGTGGAGATGCCCGCGCCAGGCCAACCCCCGATCCAGGGGGCGACAGCTTCAGCTCAGGTCGCGCAACGGATGCTCGTTCGCAGGCCAGGGACTGACGAAGAAGGCGGCCACCTCACCCGCGTCCAGATCGGCGACCGAGGCTGGGCTCCAGCGCGGTGCGTGATCCTTGTCGACCGCCAGCGCGCGAATGCCTTCGACGGTCTCGCTGCGGGCCGCGCCGCGCAAATGGAAGGCGTGGTGCACCAGATCACGCTCCAGGCGCAGATCGTCGGCCAGGCCGAGCT
>NZ_JBFULE010000951.1:0-1838 GCF_056400485.1 Roseateles sp. P5_B10 | reverse complement strand
GAAGAACACCGTCCAGGCCTCGACGGTGATCCCAGCGGGCTTTCGCCAGCAGGTCAACGCCGTGGTGGCCCAGGCCCTCACGGTGCTGGACTCCATCAAGCTCATCGCCGGCCTCGTCGGCCATGGCAAGACGCTGTTCGACGCGCTGAAGAACCTGCTGGACAACCCCGCGCCCGGCCAGTCCCTGGGCGAGCTGATCACCAAGCCGGCCGAGCTCGCACCCAAGGTGGAGGCCGTCAAGAACGCGCTCGGCGCAGTGAAGGGCGACGTCGCCGCCTTCCCGCTGCTCGAAGGGCCGCCGCGCAAGACCCTGCTCGACATCCTGGGTGTGGTGGAGGACGCCCTGGGCGCGGTGGGCCCCTTGCTGCAGATGCTGGAGAACCTGCTCGGCGAGGAACTCGTCGTGCGCTTCGACTGGAAGCCCGAGATCAAGAGCTGGGGCTTCGATCCGGCCTCACCGCTCTTCGTCGTGCACGACAAGCACGCCTTCATCGTCGCCGTCGAGGCGCGCATGAAGAAGAGCGGCGGCGCGCCGAAGATCCAGGTGCTGTGCGGCCTGCACCATTTCGACCTCGTCCTCATCGCGCCGGCCAGCTTCATCGAGCTGAACTTCGAGAAGATCGAGTTCAGCGTCGACAGCAGCGCCAAGATGAACGTCGACGTGATGCTGTCGGGCATCAAGTTCGTCGGCCCGCTGTCCTTTGTCGAGACGCTGCGCGACCTGATCCCGCTCGACGGCTTCTCCGACCCGCCGTACCTGGACATCACGGCCCAGGGCATCGACGCCGGCTTCGACGTGGCCCTGCCCGCCATCACCTGCGGCGTGCTCAACCTCAGCAACGTGAGCCTCGGCGCGGGCTTCACGGTGCCCTTCATCGGCCAGCCGCTGTCGGTGCGCTTCAACTTCTGCACCCGCGAGCAGCCCTTCCACCTGACGGTCTACGTCTTCGGCGGCGGCGGCTTCTTCGGYATCACGCTGGACCCCAAGGGCGTGCAGATCCTGGAGGCGGCCTTCGAGTTCGGCGCCGCCATCAGCATCGACTTCGGCGTCGCCTCCGGCGGCGTGTCGGTCATGGCCGGCATCTACTTCCGCATGGAGGCCGATGCGGCCAGCCTGACGGGCTATTTCCGCCTCGAAGGCCATGTGGACGTGCTGGGCCTGATCACCGCGTCGCTGGAGCTCTACCTCGAGCTGCGCTACGAGTTCGAGACCGGCAAGGCGGTGGGCAAGGCGACGCTCACCATCGAGATCGAGGTGTTCATCTTCTCGGGCAGCGTGACGATCAGTTGCGAGAAGAAGTTCGCCGGCAGCAACGGCGACCCGACGCTGCGCCAGCTGCTGGGCCTGTCGGCCGACCCGACGCTCGCGCTGGCCGCCGAGCTGGCCGCCATCGACGACAGCACGCGCTACGGTTGGCGTGACTACTGCGAGGCCTTCGCCTGAAGGAGCGACAACATGGCAAAACAAACGCTTCTTTGGACGGTGCTTCCCAACGGCCAACGCGGCGGACGCTGGTGCGTCTCCGTCGTCATCTCGCCTCGGCTGGAACCCGGCAGTGTGGCGGAGCGCCTGCTGGGCAACCCCGCCTGGCAGCCCTGGGCCGACTGGCCCAGCACGGCGGCTGGGCTGAAACTGGAACTGGTGCTGCCCAACGGCGCCGTGCCGCTGCAGCCCTTTGTTGCGGCGCCCGAGCTCAAGCCCGACAGCGCGCTGTGGAAGCAGCTCTTCCCGGCCGACCTGCCGGTGGCGCCCTTCACCTTCATGGACATCTCGGCCAAGAACCTGCGCTCCTACCCGGTGCGCAGCGTGCTGGGCCTGCTGCGCCAGCACTACACCC
>NZ_JBFULE010000950.1:0-1839 GCF_056400485.1 Roseateles sp. P5_B10 | reverse complement strand
CCAATGTGCTGACCGTCGAGGACCCGATCGAGTACGAGCTGCCCGGCATCGGCCAGACCCAGGTCAACAGCAAGATCGACCTGACCTTCGCCAAGGCCCTGCGCGCCATCCTGCGCCAGGACCCGGACGTCATCATGATCGGCGAAATCCGCGATTACGAGACCGCGCAGATTGCCATCCAGGCCTCGCTGACCGGTCACTTGGTGCTGGCCACGCTGCACACGAACGACGCGCCCAGCGCCGTCACACGCCTGACCGACATGGGTATCGAGCCCTTCCTGCTGAGCAGCTCGCTGCTCGGCGTGCTGGCCCAGCGCCTGGTGCGGCGGCTGTGCCCCGTCTGCAAGCGCCAGGACGACCATGACCGCTGGCACCCCGTCGGTTGCGATGCCTGCGGCCACACGGGCTACAAGGGCCGCACAGGCGTGTATGAGCTGATGGTGGCCGACGAAGCCGTGCGCAGCCTCATCCACAACCGAGCGCCGGAGAGCCAGCTGCAAGCCGCCGCCGAGGCCAACGGCCTGCGCTCCATGCGCGAGGACGGTGAAAGGTTGATCGACGCCGGTGTGACGTCGCTCGAAGAAGTGCTGCGCGTGACGCGCGAATAGGCTGACCCAACGTGCCGGCCTACAAATACGAAGCCCTCACCGACGCCGGCCGCCAGAGCAGCGGCCTGATCGAGGCTGRCAACCCGCGTGCGGCGCGTGCCATGGTGCGTGCGCAAGGCCTGACGCCACTGTCGATCGAGATGGTGCAGCAGCACGGCACCCAGGAAGGCAGCCGCTTCACCCGCCGCGTCTTCAGCACGACGGCGCTGGCCGTCTGGACGCGCCAGCTCGCCGGCCTGGTCGGCTCCAGCCTGCCCATCGAGCGTGCGCTGACAGCCCTGGCCGACGAGAGCGAGGACACCAAGCAGCGCGAGCTGATCTCGCAACTGAAGGCCGAGGTCAATGCCGGCTCGACCTTCGCGCGGGCGCTGGGCCTGGCGCCGCGCGAGTTCGACGAGGTCTATCGCGGCGTCGTGGCTGCCGGCGAACAGAGCGGCGCGCTGGGCCAGGTGCTGGAGAAGCTCGCCGACGACCTCGAGGAGCGCCAGGACCTGAAGGCCAAGCTCATCGGCGCCATGGCCTACCCGGCCATCGTCTCCTTCATCTCGGTGCTGATCGTCATCTTCCTCGTCACCTACGTGGTGCCGCAGATCGCGACCGTGTTCACCAGCTCCAAGCGCGCCCTGCCCGCGTTGACGGTCGCGATGCTCGCCGTCAGCGACTTCGTGCGCAGCTGGGGCTGGGCCATGCTCGCCGTCCTCGTCGCCGGTGGTGTGGCGCTGCGCTTCGCGCTGAAGGCGCCGGCCTTCCGGCTGCGCTTCGACGCCGGCATCCTCGGCCTGCCCCTGGTCGGGCGACTGGCGCGCGGCTACAACGCCGCCCGCTTTGCCGGCACGCTGGCCATGCTGGCCGGTGCCGGCGTGCCCATCCTGAAGGCGCTGCAGGCGGCGGCCGAGACCTTGTCCAACCGCGCCATGCAGGCCGATGCGCTGGACGCCCTCGTGCAGGTGCGCGAAGGTGCGCCGCTCGGCTCGGCCCTGGCCGGCAAAAAGCGCTTCCCTGGCATCCTGGCGATGTTCGCCCGCCTGGGCGAGCAGACCGGCCAACTGCCCGAGATGCTGGGCCGCGCGGCGCGCCAGCTGGGCGTCGAGGTGCAGCGCCGCTCGATGGCCGCGGCCACGCTGCTCGAACCGCTGCTGATCGTGGCGATGGGCGCGGTGGTGCTGCTGATCGTGCTGGCGGTACTGCTGCCTATCATCCAGCTGAACACCTGGGTGAAATAGACCACCCC
>NZ_JBFULE010000949.1:0-1841 GCF_056400485.1 Roseateles sp. P5_B10 | reverse complement strand
ATGGCCAGGCAGGCCATGACGGCGGACTGGCGCAGCTCGTAGGGGTACTTGGCGACCTCGCGGTCGAAGCGCGCGCGGGTGGCGTCAGAGAGTTGGTAGCTCATCGATCAATCTCGCCGAACACGATGTCCATGGTGCCGATGATGGCGACGGTGTCGGCAATCATGTGGCCGCGTCCCATCTCGTCCAGCGCTGCCAAGTGGGCAAAACCAGGCGGGCGGATCTTCAGGCGGTAGGGTTTGTTGGCACCGTCGCTGACCATGTAGATGCCGAACTCGCCTTTGGGGTGCTCGACGGCCGCATAGGCCTCGCCCTCGGGCACGTGGAAGCCTTCGGTGAAGAGCTTGAAGTGGTGGATCAGCTCTTCCATGTTGGACTTCATGTCCACGCGCGAAGGCGGCGCCACCTTGTGGTTGTCGGTGATGACCGGCCCGGGGTTGGCACGGAGCCAGGCCGAGCACTGCTGGATGATGCGGTTGGACTGGCGCATCTCTTCCACGCGCACGACGTAGCGGTCGTAGGTGTCGCCGTTGGTGCCGATGGGGATGTCGAAGTCCAGACGGTCGTAGACGTCGTAGGGCTGCTTCTTGCGCAAGTCCCAGGCGATGCCGGAGCCGCGCAGCATGGGGCCGGTGAAGCCCAGGTTCAGCGCGCGCTCGGGCGAGACGACGCCGATGCCGACCGTGCGCTGCTTCCAGATTCGGTTGTCGGTCAGCAGCGTTTCGTAGTCGTCGACGTTCTTCGGGAAGCGCGCGGTGAAGTCGTCGATGAAGTCCAGCAGCGAGCCTTGGCGGTTCTCGTTGAGCCTGTCGATGGCCTTGGCATTGCGGATCTTGCTGGCCTGGTGCTTCGGCATCGTGTCCGGCAGGTCGCGGTAGACGCCACCCGGCCGAAAGTAGGCCGCGTGCATGCGTGCGCCCGAGA
Source organism: Roseateles sp. P5_B10 (assembly GCF_056400485.1). Classification (NCBI taxonomy): domain Bacteria; kingdom Pseudomonadati; phylum Pseudomonadota; class Betaproteobacteria; order Burkholderiales; family Sphaerotilaceae; genus Roseateles; species Roseateles sp. P5_B10. Next base: position 917 of record NZ_JBFULE010000949.1, on the reverse strand, counting down.
CCGCCTCGTACATGTCGAACAGGTCTTCGCGCTCGCGGAAGCAGTAGATGAGCACATTCATCGCACCGCAGTCCAAGCCGTGCGCGCCCAGCCACATCAGGTGATTCAGCAGCCGCGTGATCTCCGCGAACATCACGCGGATGTATTGCGCGCGGATCGGCACCTCGATGCCCATCATCTTTTCAATGGCCAGGCAGTAGGCCTGCTCATTCGCCATCATCGACACATAGTCGAGGCGGTCCATGTAGGGCAGCGACTGGATGTAGGTCTTGCTCTCGGCAAGTTTCTCGGTCGCGCGGTGCAGCAGGCCGATGTGGGGGTCGGCACGCTGGATGACTTCGCCGTCCAGCTCCAGCACCAGACGCAGCACGCCGTGGGCGGCCGGATGCTGCGGACCGAAGTTGAGGGTGTAGTTCTTGATTTCGGCCATGGTGTTCAGAGCCCGCCGTACTTGTCTTCGCGAATGATGCGAGGCGTGATCTCACGCGGCTCGATGGTCACCGGCTGGTAGATGACTCGCTTCTGCTCGGCGTCGTAGCGCATCTCGACATGACCCGACACCGGGAAGTCCTTGCGCATCGGGTGGCCGATGAAGCCGTAGTCCGTCAGGATGCGGCGCAGGTCGTCGTGGCCGTCGAAGATGACGCCATACATGTCGAAGGCTTCGCGCTCAAACCAGTTGGCCGAACTCCACACGCCGGTGACCGAGGCCACGCAGGGGAAGTCGTCGTCGGTGGCGAAGACCTTCAGGCGCAGGCGCCAGTTCTTGCTGATCGACAGCAGGTGGCTGACTGCGGCGTAGCGGGCGCCTTCGTAGGCACCATCGCCGAAGCTGCTGTAGTCGACGCCGCAGAGGTCGATCAACTGCTCAAACTTCAGCTCGGGGTGGTCACGCAGCGTCGTCGCGACCTCGAGGT
>NZ_JBFULE010000948.1:0-1842 GCF_056400485.1 Roseateles sp. P5_B10 | reverse complement strand
ACACCTTGCTGCCTGCGTACAGACCGAAGCCATCCGAAGCACCTACCGCTGGCAGGGCGCTATCGAGTGAGAGGCCGAGGTGCGGCTGATGTTCAAGACGAAACGAGTCCTGTATTCGGCGCTCGAGGCGCTGCTTCTGGAATTGCATCCCTACCAAGTGCCTGCAGTCTTCGCCGTGCCCATAGCAGGCGCTTCGAGCGAATACGCAACCTGGATCGCAACTTCGCTGACTCATACGCATGCGTCGTAGGCGGCCGCAGTGCCAAGTCAAATTGCCCTGGACAAAAACGTCGGTATGGCGCCATAGGGCTACCAGCGATAACCAGGATCTTCGTCGCCGTCAAACATGTACCAGCAGCTTGCCGCACCGCTGCCGGTTTCTCGGGTGTCTTTCTTGAAATCGTATTCGCCCATGCAGGCCAAACCAAGTTGCAAGGCACCGCGGAGGTCAGGCCAAGCGGCTTGCAGAGCGGCCTCGGCCAGCACCGACGGCGGACTGTTTAGCCGCAGGATTTTTTTGAACGTGAACGACGGGACGCGTCGCCGATCGAGGTCAAATTTCTTGTATTGAATGTCGACGAATTGGTGCGTGATAGGCCCGAGGCTGATGCAGTTGTCCTGCAGCAAGGCCTGCAACTGCGGCGCAAGAGCGTAGACCGCGGTAGTGAAGGACTTCCCTTTGTCAGCAGCGTCATCGACCACCTGCTCGTCTGGCAGCCGAACCAGTCCACGCGCCGCTACAAGACGCTCGACCGTTGGCAACGTCTTGGCAACTACGGCGTCGGAACTCGATCGCTGTGGTTTATTCAGATAGATGCCAAAGCGATAGCGATCGCCGGGAAATACCTTGTCAACGGGCAGCCTTCCTTTACCCGGCAGTACCAGGCAAATCCGTTCCGGACTCAAGGACAGCTTRCCCTCCAGTTCAGATCTCGTTGGGTCCGGCAGATCTGCATAAGTCTGAGATTTGCGCCTTGCTTCCGGAGTCAGTGAATCGAAGCGCAAGCCCGGCAGTTCGCCCTCATCCTCACTTTTCCATCGACCGTCGCGCCTTTCAAGTCTCATGACGACGAGTTGGCCCTCGAGTTGTCGCGCAATTTGAGGAAAGGCTTGCTGAACGCCTGGATCTCGTGCCCAGCTTGGCAAGGCGTCCGGCCCTGAAAGACCGACACGAACCGACCTTCGGAAGGAACTCTCACCGTCGAGAGAATCCTCTCCGCCAACGAACCCCAGATATGAAGCTTTTCCATACACGAAGCAATTGCGGCGATCGTCCAGTTGTGACCAGCCTTTGGCGGTAAGTCGATAGCGCCACGCAGGTTGCGGCAACGAGCCTGCAGCAGCTATGGAAACCYCTTCCTTCTGCAGGAGGCCGACTGCCGCCAGCGTGTCGAGCTCCATGAGCTGCTTGACGCCATCCGGTCCGCGCGCCGCGTCCTTGACATAGTCCGCGTACCAGCCGAATTTGCGGAGCTTGCTCCGCGCCGTGGGTGGTGGATAGTCCGCGGGCAATGCCAAGCAATAGTCGACTCTGGTTGTTTGGTCATGCTTGACCGCTTCGACAAAATCCGCCTCCGCGGGAAGCTGAACTGAAGACTCCGCGGCCCAGCAGTCTGACCAACATCCAATCAACACCAAGCTCAAAACCGCCGACAAGCGCCGTCGCATAGCCGACCTCCTAGTCGGTAGTCTACTGACGCCGGCAACACATGCTCTCGCGACAAAACGAGGAGACGCAGTTCAGGTAGTCGGACTGCGTCTGAAACTACCTCTTGCGCCTACGGCCCCAGCGTCTTTGCGTTCGCCAGTTCCGGCCTGAGCCTGATCAGCCCCTCCATCACC
>NZ_JBFULE010000947.1:0-1849 GCF_056400485.1 Roseateles sp. P5_B10 | reverse complement strand
AAAGCGAACTGGCTGGTGGCTCCCGTGGCGACGTCGATCTTGACGATGCGGTTGTAGCGGCCGCCGTCGCCACCGTCCTGGGCCAGCGGGCTCTGCACGAAGCCGAACAGCGTCTTTCCGTCGGGCGAGATGGCCAGGCCCTCCATGCCCTTGTTGGCGACGCGGCCTGCCGTGTTGCCAGAGATCTCGGCGGCGCCGGAAGAGCTGACGTTGCCAACGGCGAAGCTGCTCGGCAGGCTGAAGGTGCGGATGCGCTCGCCCGTCGCGCGGTCGAACTGGTAGACGTAGGGGCCGTACTCGTCGGAGATGAAGACGCTCTTGCCGTCGTTGGAGACGCGGATGCCTTCGGGGTCCAGGCGCGCGTTGGCCGGGTTGGTCGACAGGCCGGCGGCAAAGTTGTCGGAGCGGCCCGAGAAGTAGTTCTTGCTGCCGGCGAGGACTGTGCTGCTGTCCACGATGCCGCTCAGTGTCGCGGCCTTGGGGCCGTAGTTCAACGCTGTGGAACTGGACAGCAGCGTGGTGGCCTGCAGCGTCGGCGTCAGCGCGTAGGGCAGGGCGGAGCCGGCCGCGTTGGCGGTGAGGCTGAGCTGCACCGTCTGGAAGCGGGCGATGAAGGACGTCGTGTTGTCGAGCTGCGGCGCGCCCCAGTCATTGGCGTTCGGACCGCGGTCCGGCAGCGCCAGGAAGGTGTTGCCGCCGGCCCAGGCCAGGCCCGAGCCCATGCCGCCGAGCAGGTTGGCCGCGAGGCCGCTTTCGAGGGAGTAGTTCAGGCCGGAAAGGTCGCTCAGCGAGCCGCTGAGGTTGCCCATGCCGATCAGCACCGGTTYGGCCGCGCGGGATGGAGCGGCGAGGGCCAGCAGGGCGCTGGCGATGGCGGTGGTCAGGAAGAGGCGCATCGCGGGTCTCCGGGTGTGATTGGAAAACCCGCGATGCTGACCGGCGCACGTGACGCCGGCGTGACGCCCATTCAGACGACGGTTAGACGACAGTCAGCGAGACGTCGACGTTGCCGCGCGTGGCGTTCGAGTAGGGGCAGACCTCGTGGGCGGTGGCGACCAGAGCCTCCAGGGCGGCGCGGTCCATGCCGGGCACGGAGATCTTCATGTCGACCTGGATGCCGAAGGCCCCGGGCTTGTTGGCGTGTGGGCCGATGGCGACGTCGCTGGTAATCGAGACCTCGGCAGGCAGGCTGATCTTCTGCTTGCCGGCGACGGCTTTCATGGCGCCAATGAAGCAGGCGGAATAGCCGGCCGCGAACAGCTGCTCGGGGTTGGTGCCGGGGCCGCCGGCGCCGCCGAGTTCCTTGGGCGTGGACAGCGTCACGTCGATGGCGCCGTCAGACGACTTGGCGGTGCCGGCGCGGCCACCGGTGGCAGTGGCGGTGGCGGTGTAGAGGGCTTTTTCGATGGCCATGGTGGCTCCTTTGGGGTGGTGGGGGAAGAAATCAGGCAGCCGTGTCGGCGGCCCGGTTGAGTTGCTGGCGCAATTGCGTGAGCCGCTGCGTCAGCGCGATGACCTCGTCCAGTTCGCAGGCGCTGGCGCAGGCGAGGTGGCCGGGGATGTCCAGTGCCTGCTCGCGCAGYTTGCGGCCCTGAGGTGTGAGGAAGATGTCGACGCGGCGCTCGTCGTCGCTGGCACGGCGGCGCTCGATRTGGCCCAGGGCTTCCAGGCGCTTGAGCAGCGGCGTCAGCGTGCCCGAGTCCAGCGACAGSCGCTGGCCGAGTTGYGAGACGCTGGGGCCYTCGACCTCCCACAACACCAGCATGACGAGATATTGCGGATAGGTCAGGCCCAGCGGCGCCAGCAGGGGCTTGTAGATGCGGGTCATGGCCAGCGAGCTGCTGTACAG
>NZ_JBFULE010000946.1:0-1858 GCF_056400485.1 Roseateles sp. P5_B10 | reverse complement strand
GTACTTCTCCCTGGAGTCCGATGTGACCCTGACGTTCTATGCCCGCGGCGACGGTTCCGCGGGTGCGGGCTTCTCCGACACCTTTGCCGTGCTGGCCGGCGCCACCGCCCCGGGTGGCAGTGAAGTCGTCACCGAGAGACTGTCGCCGACGGTGGCAATGGTTGATGACTGGACCGCGTACACCGTGATGCTGCCCGGGTTGGGCGCGGGCGCGATAGGCCGCTTCGCCTTTGAGTACTTCGGCGACGCCGACACATCCAACTACATCGGCATCGACACCGTGATGGTGGCCGCGGCCGAATCAAATGCCGCGCCCGAACCCCAGACCCTTGCGCTGGTGGCACTGGGCTTGGCTGCATTGGTGCAGGCGCGCCGCAGGTCGGTCTGACACGAGAGGATGATCACCATGGCTGAAATCAAGTTCAAGGCTGCGGGTCTGATTGCCGTCATGTCGGTGCTCGTCGGGTCGGCCCCGGTATTTGCGGCCGATGCGGTGGGAATGCGCATCGTGCGCGACCCGGTGACGGGCCAGCTGCGCCCGCCCACGGCCGACGAAGCGAAGGCGATGGACGAGGCCGCCGCCAAGGCTCGCGCTGATGCGGCCGCTGCCGCACCGGGAACCAATCCCGACACCCGTGATCCGGTGGAAATCCGTACGACCAACGGCGTGCGCTACCGCGTCAACGATGCCTTCTTGTCATATTCGGTGGTCACCCGCAAGGCGGACGGTTCGCTGGACATGCAGTGCGTGACCGGGAAGGAAACCGCAGAGAAGCTCGTCCGCGACCCCAAGGCCGCCGTCTCCACCGTTGATCAATCTCGCGGGAAGCACAGCCATGAAGAAAAGTGAGTTCCTGGGCGCACTGGCGGGCGTCCTGCTGGCCGCCTCTGTCCTGCAGGCGCAGGCCGCAGCCACCATCGTCATCCAGAACTTGAACGCCGCGGGCGAAGGGTTCAACGACCCGACGCCTGCAGCTCCCGTGGGTGGCAACGCCGGCACGACACTCGGCCAGCAGCGCCTGATTGCCTTCCAGACCGCGGCCAACATTTGGGGTGCGACGCTCACCAGCTCGCAGACCATCGTCATCCGTGCCAGCTTCGAGCCGCTGACCTGCACTGCAACCTCCGCCGTTCTGGGCAGCGCCGGCGCATGGAACATATGGCGTGACTTTGCGGGCGCGGCCAAGGTCAACACCTGGTATCCCCAGGCGCTCGCCAACAAGCTTGCCGGCGTGAACCTGAGCGCTGGCGACCCGGTCGATGGCCAGGACATCCGCGCGCGCTTCAACTCGCGCCTCGGCTTGTTTGCAGATTGCCTGCCAGGCTCGCCCTTCTACCTCGGACTCGACAACAACCACGGTCCGAACGTCGACCTCGTCACCGTGCTGCTGCACGAGTTCGCTCATGGCCTGGGCTTCCAGACCTTCACCAGCGGCAGCAGCGGTGCACAGTTCGACAACCGTCCGTCGATCTGGGATCACTACATCTACGACGACACGGCCAAGCTGCTGTGGGTGGACATGACCAACTCGCAACGTGCGGAGTCGGCGTTGAACACCGGCAAGCTGACCTGGAGCGGAGCCGGGGTGCTGACCAGCCTGCCCACGGTGCTGAGCCTGGGCACGCCCTCGCTCACGATTGGCGGGCCCGCGGCCGGTTCCGCGGCGGGGCCGTACAACATCAGCACGGCCTCCTTCGGCGCGCCGCTGTCGTCGTCCGCCGTGACCAGCACGCTGATGCCGGTGGTTGATACCGGCACCTCGACGGGTCTGGCCTGCAACCCATTGAGCGCCGCCAACGCGCTGGCCGTGAATGGCCGCATCGCCTTGGTGGACCGCGGCACCTGCACCTTCGCCAT
>NZ_JBFULE010000945.1:0-1862 GCF_056400485.1 Roseateles sp. P5_B10 | reverse complement strand
GCATCATTGCCGCGCCGCTGGCGTTCTGGTTGGCCAACACCTGGGAGCAAGCGGCGCTGCTGCTGGGCTCGCTGCTGCTGCTGCTCATCGTCGAGTTGCTGAACTCCGCCATTGAAGCGGTCGTGGACCGTGTGTCCTTCGAGCGGCATGAACTGTCCAAGCGCGCCAAGGACATTGCCAGCGCCGCCGTGCTGATGGCGCTGGTGCTCGCTGGCGGCATCTGGGCCGCCGCCGTCTGGCAGCACCTGCGCTGAGGCAACGCAGCCCCACGCTCATTTCATGAGCTGCCCCCCGAGGGGGCGCGTCAGCGCCTTCGGACGGCCGGGCGGCACCGACATGCCACAGTCGGGCCATGCAGGCCCGCGGTTTCAAGCTGATCCCCAGCCACGTCGACGGCGTCGAGGTGGTCGTGGCCGACTCGGCATTGGCCTTCGGCCGCCACACGCATGACGAGTTCGGCATTGGCCTCATCGAGCGAGGCGCGCAGAAATCGGCCAGCGGGCGCGGTGTCGTCGAGGCCCGCGCGGGCGACCTGATCACGGTTAACCCGGGCGAGGTGCACGACGGCACGCCTTTTGATGCGAGCGGGCGGTGCTGGCGCATGCTCTATGTCGATCCGGCCCGGCTGCTGGATGCGGCAGCGGACATCGCGCCTGGTTCATCGTTTGAGTTCAAGGCGCCCGTCATTCGTGATGCCCTCATGACGGCACGCTTTCGCGCCCTGTTCGACGCGGTCACCACGGACGACGCGTTGCACTTCGACGCCGAACTGCTGACACTGACCGCGCGGCTTTTCAAGCCCTCGTCGGTAGAGCGCCCCGCCGTGAGCGCCGGTGTCACCGCCGCGCGCGAGCGCATTGACGACGATCCCGCTGCCGAACTGACGCTATCAGGCTTGGCCACCGATGCGGCGATGAGCCGCTACCAGTTCCTGCGCGCCTTCACGCGCCTGACCGGCCTGCCACCGCACGCCTACCTGCTGCAGCGCCGCGTACAGCGCGCGCGCCGGCTGGTGCGCCAAGGCCTGTCGCTGGCAGAGGCCGCCGCGGCCAGCGGATTCGCGGACCAAAGCCATATGACGCGCTGCTTTGTGCGCAACTTCGGCTTGACGCCCGGGGTGTTGGCGCGCAGCCGCTGAAATTTCGTTCAAGACCCGCCGGCGGCATCCGCCGCAGCATGGCGCCTCCACCAAGGAGCGCCCCATGAACATCGAATTCCTGACCGTGTCCCTGCTCGTCGTCGCCTCCCCCGGTACCGGCGCGGCCGTGACCGTGGCCGCCGGCTTGTCGCGCGGCGCGCGCACGGCCGTCATTGCGGCCTTGGGCTGCACGCTGGGCGTCGTGCCCCACATGCTGGCGGCCGTCACGGGCCTGGCGGCGCTGCTGCATGCCAGCAGCCTGGCCTTCGAGGCCGTGAAGTTCGCGGGCGTGGGCTATCTGCTCTACATCGCCTGGATGACCTGGCGCGAGCAGGGGGTGCTGAAGATCGAGGCCGATGGCGCCAAGCGCTCGGATTGGGAGGTCATTCAGCACGCCGTGCTCGTGAACCTGCTCAACCCCAAACTCTCGATGTTCTTCCTGGCTTTCCTGCCGCAGTTCATCGCCCAGGACGAGGCGGCGCCGACGCTGGCGATGCTGCAGCTGTCGGCCATCTTCATGGCCATGACCTTTGCGGTCTTTGCGCTCTACGGCGCCTTCGCGGCGCGCATGCGCGAGCAGGTCCTGGGCAGCCGGACGGTGATGGCCTGGCTGCGGCGGAGTTTTGCGGCGACCTTCGTGGCCCTGGGCATCAAGCTCGCGCTGACGCAGCGCTGAGGTGCCACCGCATGGCGCCCGGCGCGCCAGGCCGCTATGCTGGACTGC
>NZ_JBFULE010000944.1:0-1863 GCF_056400485.1 Roseateles sp. P5_B10 | reverse complement strand
GGTGTCAGGAACCGGCGGCGAATGGAAGCAGCAGTTGGCCCAGATCTCCGGAGCCTCCGGCGTCCAGGATCTCTTCTTCGTATTCCGCGGTGAGGCCGGCGAAGAACTGTTCAAGTTCGATTACTGGCAATTCTCAAAATAACTGTAGGCATCGGGTCGACACGAAGTCGAACTTCCCAACACCCGAGGCTTATTTGTTTTTAATTGCCGGCCTAAGCCCGGCCTGACGATTTCGTGGAAGTTTCCTATGCGCGGCCGTTTTTCCTTGCCAGTTATATTTCTGTTATTGATTATCGGATCCAACGGCGTGCTCGCATCACCGCCAGAGCAGCGCATTACGCTGCAAGGCGATGCGGGCGGGAAGCATTTTGACGGCATCGGCGTCGTCGATGGGGGCGGGGCCACTTCGGTCTTGTTGAAGGATTATCCAGAACCCCAGCGCAGCCAGATTCTAGATTTGATTTACAAGCCCAGGTTCGGTGCTTCCGTCAGCGCGCTATACGTCGAAATTCCCGGCGACGGCAATTCTACGCAGGGCTCCATGCCCAGCCACATGCACAAGCGCGACGACTTGAATTATTCGCGCGGCTATATGTGGTGGGTTATGCAGGAGGCCAAGAAGCGCAATCCAAAACTCTCGCTTGATGCCACTGCCTGGAGCGCGCCCGGATGGCTGGGCGACCAGGGCCCGGTGTTTACAAAACAAGCCGGTAGCGACGACAAGGGCGACCGCAACTTCTTTTCACAAGACACGGCCAACTACTACGTGACGTGGCTCCAGGGCCTGCGCCAGGTGTATGGGCTGGAGCTGGACGCGATCGGCATTCGCAATGAAAAGGGCGTGAGCTATGACTTCAGCAAGGCGCTGCGCACGACCCTGACAGCGAATGGTTTCAAGTCGACAAAGATTCACGCCTTTGACAACTGGCCGGACGATTGGAAATTCAATTTTGTGAAGGACATGCTGACGGACAAAGACTTGCGCGACTCGATCGACATCATCGGCGCCCATATCAATCCGCCCGCGTCATTTACGCCAGCATCGGTGCGCGAGTTGGCTGAAAGCCTCAACAAGCCGATCTGGAATACCGAGCAGCACGTGTACAAGGCGGGCTATGACGGCCTGATCTCGATGGTGCAGGGTTTCAACGAGAATTTTGTTCGCAGCGGCGCCACCAAGGTCGTCAACTGGTATGGCATTGCAGGCCTGTACACCATGACCCCGTATTCCGGCGAGAAGGAAGCGGCCATACGGGCCAATTGGCCTTGGAGTGCGCATTACCAGCTCAACCCCGTGCTTTGGGGTTACGCCCATTACGGCCAATTCACCGAAATTGGCTGGACCTACCTCAAGGGTGGTAGTGGCGACCTGACGGCGGGCGGCACTTATGTCACCCTGAAATCGCCAGCCAGCGACTACAGCATCATCCTTGAAACCAAAGACGCCAAGGCCCCGCAGCAGGTCCGGTTCGAAATTGGCGGCGGCCTGTCGTCGAACGAGCTGGCTGTCTGGCGCAGCAATGAGAAGGAGCACTTCGTACGCCAGGATGACCTCGAACCGGTCAATGGTGTCGTGACGCTCACCCTCGATCCGCATGCTGTCTATTCACTGACGACCACCCGCGGGCAGCGCAAGGGTGGTTTCGACAAGATCCCGGAGGTCAAGGCTTTCCCCTTCCCCTATTACGAGACCTTCGAACAGTACGCCGATCCGAAGCAATGGGGTTATTTGCCGCGCTACTTCTCCGACATCAGCGGTGCCTTCGAGTTGACCGCTTGTCCAGGGGGGAAGGGACGTTGCTTGCGTCAGATGACGCCAGTGCCAACGATCTCGTGGGGGCCCGACTGGCAGCCGTACACCAT
>NZ_JBFULE010000943.1:0-1863 GCF_056400485.1 Roseateles sp. P5_B10 | reverse complement strand
GTCCAGCCTGTTCCTGTCGACCAAGGAATTCCACGGCGTCGGCGGCTTCGAGGTGACCGACGAAGTCGCCGTCGCCGTCGCGGCCCAGGCCTGCCTGCCCGTGCTGCGGCTGGGCCTATCCTGGTATGAYGGTTTCGTCGGCATCGTCATGCACGAGGGCGAAGTCGTGGCGCAGCGGCGCTTCGAGGACGAAGACGGCGTCGTCCACGAGTACGACGAGGAGCTGGCCGGCGAAGCCATGGAAGGCGGCCCGCTGATGCTGACCTGGAATGCCATCGCCGTCAGCGACGACCCGGCCGAGTTCGGCGCGGACGCGGTCTTCAACGTCGTCATCCACGAGTTCGCCCACGTCATCGACATGCGAGATGGGCTGGCTGACGGCGCGCCCCCGCTGGACGCCGACGAACGCGAGCGTTGGACCACGGTCATCGACGCCGAATGGGAGAAGTTCTGCGCCCGCATCGACGCCGGCGAGGAGACGCTGATCGATCCCTACGGCGGCGAGGCCGTCGAGGAATTCTTCGCCGTCGCCGTGGAGGCCTTCTTCGTCGCCCCGGCCGCCATGCGGGCGGAGGAGCCGGCGATGTACGAGCTGCTGGCCGGCTTCTTCAAACAGGACCCGGCTGGTTGAACGAAAAAGGGGACGCCGCAGCGTCCCTTTCCGTCTGAGCGCTGAAACTCAAGCCGTCGCTGGCTCCGCCTTGGGCTTGTTGTCCTTGGCCGGCTTGGGCGGCGTGGGCTGGATGTCCAGCACCGTCTCGCCCTTGTCGTCCACGTCCACGCTCAGGCGCCCGCCATCGACCAGCTTGCCGAACAGCAGCTCGTCGGCCAGCGCGCGGCGGATGGTGTCCTGGATGAGGCGCTGCATCGGCCGCGCGCCCATCAGCGGGTCGAAGCCCTTCTTGGCCAGATGCTTGCGCAGCGCGTCGGAGAAGCTGACCTCGACTTTCTTCTCCTGCAGCTGGCTCTCCAGTTGCAGCAGGAACTTGTCGACCACACGCAGGATGATTTCCTCGTCCAGCGGGCGGAAGGACACGATGGCGTCCAGGCGGTTGCGGAACTCCGGCGTGAACAGGCGCTTGATGTCGGCCATCTCGTCGCCCTGCTGGCGCGAGTTGGTGAAGCCGATGGTGGCCTTGTTCAGCGCCTCGGCACCCGCGTTGGTCGTCATGATGATGATGACGTTGCGGAAGTCGGCCTTGCGCCCGTTGTTGTCGGTCAGCGTGCCGTGGTCCATGACCTGCAGCAGCACGTTGAAGACATCCGGGTGCRCTTTCTCGATTTCATCGAGCAGCAGCACCGAGTGCGGCTTCTTTGTGACCGCCTCGGTCAGCAGGCCGCCCTGGTCAAAACCGACATAGCCCGGAGGCGCACCGATCAGGCGGCTGACGGCATGGCGCTCCATGTACTCCGACATGTCGAAGCGGATCAACTCGATGCCCAGGATGTAGGCAAGCTGCTTGGCGACCTCCGTCTTGCCGACACCCGTGGGGCCGCTGAACAGGAAGGAGCCCACCGGCTTCTCGGGCCGGCCCAGGCCCGAGCGCGCCATCTTGATGGCGGCGGCGAGCGCGTCGACCGCCGGGTCCTGCCCGAACACGACGCTCTTCAGGTCGCGGTCCAGCGTCTTGAGCTTGCTGCGGTCATCGCTGTTGACCGATGCGGGCGGGATGCGCGCGATCTTGGCGACGATGTCCTCGACCTCGACGCGCGTGATGGTCTTCTTCTGCTTGCTCTTGGGCAGGATGCGCTGGGCAGCACCGGCCTCGTCGATGACGTCGATGGCCTTGTCCGGCAGGTGGCGATCATTGATGTACTTGGCCGACAGCTCGGCGGCAGCCTGGAGCGCGCCCAGGGCGTACT
>NZ_JBFULE010000942.1:0-1863 GCF_056400485.1 Roseateles sp. P5_B10 | reverse complement strand
TCGCTGGCCAACTGCTTGCGCCAGTTGGCGCGCGCCGCATGACCGGACTGGCTGAGCGCATGCGCGCCGAACTTGGCGAGCGGGCCGTCCTGCTGGATGGGCAAGACCTGGCTCCCTACCTGCAGTCTGCCCGCCACGGCGCGGGCCTGACGCGCGGCGTGATCCGGCCCAGCAGCCTGGCGGCGATCTCATGGACGGTCGCCGAGCTGGTGCGCTCGGGCGAGCCCTTCGTGGTGCAGGGCGCCGCCACCGGCCTCGTGGCCGGCGCCACGCCCAGCCGCGATGGCCGCCAGTGGGTGCTCTCCACTCAGTCCCTGCGTGACCGACTGGAAATCGACCCCTTGAGCCGCAGCGCCGTCGTGTCGGCCGGCCACCGGCTCTCGGACCTGAACCGTACCGCCGCCAAGCAGGGGCTGTGCTTTCCCATCGACCTTGGCGCTGACCCGACCTTGGGCGGCATGATCGCCACCAACACTGGCGGCGCACGCCTGATCCGCTATGGCGGCGTGCGCGAGAACTTGCTGGGCCTGCAAGGCGTGCTGCTGCACCCGCCGGGTCAAGCGGTGGGCCAGCTTCACGGCCTGCGCAAGAACAACACAGGCCTGGACTGGAGCCAACTGCTGTGCGGCAGCTTCGGCGCCTTCGGCCTCGTCACCCATGCCGTGGTCAAGCTGCACGCCCTGCCCCGGCAAACCGCCACCGCGCTGCTGGCCTTGCCGTCCGCAGCCGTGGGCGTGCAATTGCTGGCCGACTTGGAGGCCGAACTGGGCGACTTCGTCACGGCCTTCGAGGGCATCTCCGGCCCGGCATTGGCGGCCGTGGTGCGGCACCTGCCGGGCGCGACCGCGCCGTTTGCCGAACTGCCGGTCTATGCCGTGCTCGTGGAGCTGACCTCGACGCTGGGCGTYGACCAGGGCCTCGATCTCAATGCCCTGCTGCTGTCCTGGCTGGAGCGCCAGATGGAGTCGGGTGCCGAACTGCTCGACGCCGTGGTGGACAAGCCCGAAAAGCTCTGGCGACTGCGTCACGGCCTGAGCGAAGCCGTGCAGCACCTCGGACGCATGCTGGCCTTTGACCTCTCGGTCACGCGCTCACGCTTTGCGCCCCTGCGCGAGCAGGCCCTGGCCGTGATCGCCGAGCACCTGCCCGACGCGCAGGTCTGCGACTTCGGCCACYTGGGCGATGGCGGCATGCACCTGAACTTCGTGGTGCCTTGGGACACGGCCGAGGGCCGCATCGCAGCGCTGCGCGAGGCCATTTACGACCTCACCGTGCGCGAGTTCGGCGGCAGCTACAGCGCCGAGCACGGCGTGGGCCCCAGCAACTCGGCCTTCTACCACCGCTACACCGACGCAGCCACGCTGGACTGGGCGGCCGCGCTGCACCGGCACTTCGACCCGGCCAGACTGCTGGGCAACGTTCGACTGGATCAAGCCACGGGTTCCGGGGCGACTCCACCGGGGAGCTCAAGCAGCCTGCATCACGCAGGCTCACTTCAAAGAGTGTCAGGCGCGGGCACGAGCGACACCCCTTGAGCCTGAGCCGCCGCCGCCTGCGCCCGCATCGCGCGCACGTAGGCGTCTCGCTGCTGCAGGCGCAGCCAATACGCCGCCACAGCCGGCGTGAAGCGTTCGGCAATCCCGAGATACTGCGCCAACATCAAGGCATAGCCGACGGAGACGTCCGCGGCAGTGAACCGGCCGGCACACAGATACGGCTGCTCAGCCAGCAGCGGCTCCAGCGTACGCAACCGGGCAAGGAACCACTTCGTGTAGTCCTCGGCCACTGCGGGCTGTCGCCTTGGCTCCGGCTCGAACCGCGAGTAGCGCAGCACCAAGGTCTGCGGGAAGGTCAGTGTCGCCT
>NZ_JBFULE010000941.1:0-1864 GCF_056400485.1 Roseateles sp. P5_B10 | reverse complement strand
CGCGGCGGCCGTGGGCGTGATGGTCAGCCTGCCCTACGGCGGCGATGCGGAGCATGCCAAGGCCAAGCCACTGGCAATGGCCGTGGCGCTCCGCAATTTCGCCATCGCGCTGGGCTGGTGCGGCTTGCTGTTGCTGGCGCTCGCCGCCGGAGGCGTTGATCTGCCGCGCTTGCTGGCCGCCGCAGGCGCAGCAGCGGTTGCCGCAGTACTGATGCACCAATGGCTGAAGCGCCGCCTCGGCGGCTACACCGGCGATGGGCTGGGCGCGACCGAGCAACTGGCCGAGATCGCCGTGCTGCTGGCCTTCACGGCCTCGTTCTGAAGCCTGTGTTCACGATCTGGCGCCACCCCAAGCCCATCGGTGCTGCGGGTCGCTGCATCGGTGGCCGCACCGACCTTCCCGTCGACCCGCGCAAAGCCAAGCGCCTGGCCCATCGCATTCGCACGCATGCACGCCTGSAGGGGCTGCCGCGCGAGGTCGTCACGTCGCCGCTCGCGCGCGCCGCGTCGGTGGGGCATTGGCTGAAGCGATGGGGCTTCCTGTGGTGCGTCGACCCAGCCTTGGCGGAGATGGACTTCGGCCGCTGGGACGGCCAGCCCTGGAGCGCCATCTCCGCGGCGGAGTTCGAGCGCTGGACGCGCGACTTCTGCGGTTTCGAATTCGACGGTGGTGAGTCACTCAATGCGCTGCTGCTGCGCGCGGCCGCGTGGCAGCCACCATGCGCCCTGGCCGTGGGCCACGGCGGCTGGATCAATGCCCGGGCATGGCGCGGCGATCCGCCCACGCCGGCCCGGTGGCCCAAGCCGTTGGCCTATGCAGCCAGCCGGTCCGGCGATTTCTGAAACCGGCGGCGCAAGGCCGCCGTGACGGCAGGCGTGGCCCGCATCGCCGGGGCCTCGATGAAGCGATAGCTGGCATGGCTGACCAGCACGAGAACTGGCGCCAGTGCCAGCACCCAACCCCAGTGCACGGCCGCAGGCAAGGCGGCTCCCGGCTGATCTGCCCCCAGCACGAAATGAAGGAGGCTGAACAGCAAAAAGCCGTGCAGCAGATAGATGCTGTAGGCCGACTCACCCAGCAGGCGCGAGACCGGGTGCAGCAGCAGGCCGAAGAGGCTGTTGCCGCAGGCGATCAGCACGAAGGCCAGCGCCATCAGCGCAAGCGCACCATAGTCCGTACCCAGGGGGAACAGCGTGACCGCCGCTGCCAGGCATGCCAGGATCAACACGCTGGCCAAGTGGCTGGCGGCCCAGCGGCACAGCCGTGCCGAGCGGGAGCCCACCGCGGCCGCAATGCCGCCGGCAAACGCCCACAGGTACACAGGTTGCGCGGGCCAGTTCAGCAGGGCGGTGACAGACACCAGGCCCAACAGCAGATAGGGCCAGCGCGGCAGCACGCCGACCGTCAGCGCGRGCAGTGGCAGGACGCCGTAGAAGAACCACTCATAGGGCAGGGACCAGGTCACGCCGGCGACAACGATCTTGGTCACCTCGATCTGGTTGATCGGTGGGTTGCCGTACATCGTGAAGCCCAGCCAGCGCAGGGCCTGCTTGGTGACGGTGCGGGCCGGCTCATGCAGCTCGCCGCCCGACAGCACGGCGACCGTCGTGAACAGCAGCAGCATGACGAAGAGATACAGCGGCACGAGGCGCAGCACGCGCGACACGACGAGCTGCAGCCAGTCCAGCGGCCGCTGGCGGGCGGCGATCAGCTTGGAGAAGAACAGGAAGCCCGTGATCATGAAGAACAGGGCGACGCTGCTGTGACCCAGATGGGTGTAGAGCCGCGATGGCGGCAGCTTCCACTCACCACTGTGCTGATAGAAGTACCAGATGCAGCCGTGATGCAGGAAGACACCCAGGG
>NZ_JBFULE010000940.1:0-1874 GCF_056400485.1 Roseateles sp. P5_B10 | reverse complement strand
GCCTCTGCACCGGCACCATGTCGCTGCTGCCCGAGCAATCCACGTTCAGCGTCTGTGCCACTATGGAAGAGTTCGCCAGCACGGCACCGCTGACGCGAACGGTGCTACCTGCCACCGTCGCCGCTTCGAGCGCATGAGCACCCACGACCTCCTTGCCAACGGTCCCCGGCGCCTCGATGTCGCCGACGATACGCAGCGTCGCACGCGCCGCGACTGACGCGGCCGCCGCGGGCAGCTTGGTGATGCCGACCAGGCTGGTTGAAGTCGTGGCGACGAGCACGGGCTCACTGCCGCCCAACTCGCTGCGGTTCAGCGGGCGGCCGAACATGTCCCAGAACTTCGCATCGGCGGGCCACTTGGCCGAGGCCGCCTCGTCACCCCAGGCCACCGCGACGACACCGGAAGTACCGTCACCGAAGAACACGGCGGACGAAGCGGAATTCGCCACGTGGCGATAGCCCGCCAACGGCTTGCCGTTCACGTGCCGCACCAATGCCGCCAGAGCCGCATAGGACGGGCGCGGTGAAAAGTCGGCATTCAACACGCCCCAGTTGGCGCGGCCCTGCTCGACGAGTTCCCGGAAAAAGAAGAAGAAGACGCGCTCGTAGCCCGCAGCGAACCCGGATGCATAGGTCTTCACGAGGAAAGCCGCTTGCGCCCGTTCGGTCGCGGCCGTGATGGGACCCGCGGTGCCCGTCGGACCCTGCACGCCCAGGCCGGTCTCGGTGATCCAGCCCGGCTGACCCGTGGCGCCGCCGGCGGCGTCGATTGGAGCGACGCTGGCCGCAACGAACTCCAGCGTCTGGTCGGGATTGGCGTAGTAATGCTGGTTGCGCAGATCCAGCGACGCCACGCCGCTGTTCTCGTAGGTCGCCTTGAAAAACTCGTCGAGCCCGCGGGACGGCGCTCCACCCAGCACCTTCAATTGCGGCCGAGCCGACTTCACACCTGCATAGAACGCCTTCAACTGCGAGGCATATTGCCAGGGCGTACCGAGGTAGAAATCGGTGTTCTGCTCATTCCAATATTCGACCCCGTCAAAGTAYGGACCCATGTCGCGCGCAAACGCCGCGCCGAAAGCCTGCAGCGCCGCAAGGTCGCGTGGCGGCTTGCGGTCGCCCGACGTCACCGTGTCGCTGCTGTAGCGAGTAAAGGCCGGTGAATCGTGGAACGACGTCACTTGCGAGAAACCTGCAAGGGACAGCCTGCGGGCCACGTTGAAGAATCGCCCCCACAACGGCGGGTTCACCGCAGCGGTGAGCTGCACCTGGGACCAGCGCAGTCGGTCACGCACGGAGCCGACACCGGCCGCCGACAAGGCATCGATGGCCTTGCCTATCGACTGATCATCGCCGCCGTACCAGCTCAGACCCRCGTCCATGCCGAAACGCTTGTCCAGCTTTGGGCGAGTGGCCGGGATGACCACAAAGGAGACCGGCTTGACCGCCACCTCTTCGGGCACCTGGACGGTAAGCCTGTAGAAGCCCGGCGTGAGTGCAGGCAGCGTCAGCAGGTTGCTCGACGCATTGAGCACGAAATTGTCGGCACGGTAGGCAAATTGGCCGTCGACATCGCGGACGGTGATCGATGCGGTGGCTTTCGTCCCCCGCACGATGAGCCATTGGCTTGGCAGCGTGTCGACGATGAAACTGCCATTCACGGGCGTCGGATCCGCGGTCGCCGCGGACACGATGACGGAAARGGCAACTCCGCTGGCGAAGATACCCAAGCGACGCACAAACTTGATGCTAAACATATATTCCCCTTTCAGGGTTTAATTRCCCCTATTTATGTGGTCTTCTTGGGGTAAAAAATCCATTCCAAAACAGCATATTTTCGAATTGCGAAATCAAGAGCAAGCGGCACTATCAACC
>NZ_JBFULE010000939.1:0-1886 GCF_056400485.1 Roseateles sp. P5_B10 | reverse complement strand
GTGTTTGTGGTGCCGCACTCGCGCGCGGCTTGAAGCTTGGAAACAGATGCGCGCATCACGCGACGATGTGCAGGAAATTCTCCTGCCGCGACAACGCTTCGAGATTGATTTCTTGCCAGTTGCGCCCGGCTTCGTCGCGGCGCAGGGCGCCAGCAAAACGGGGCAGCGGCCCGGCGGGCTGCTGCTCGGCCAGCGGCAGTTGCTCGTCGCTGCGCAGGCCGGCCAGCCGGTCGACGAGCAACGCGCAGTTCAGGTTCAGGTCGCTACCCAGCGACACCAGGCGGCTTTGCACCGCCACGGCGCGGCCAGGCGCGGGATCGCGCAAGCCCAGGTAGACGGCCAGGTCGACCACGGTGAACAAGCCGCCGCGCAGGTTGGCCACGCCCGCCAGCCATGGCTTGGCATAGGGCACGGGCTTGATGGGCACGGGCGCGAAGATTTCGCTGGCCTGCTTCAGCGAGAACAACAGGCCGACGCCGGCACATTCCACGGCCAGCCAGTTCGCCACGAGCGTCTGCTCGCGCGCGGCCGCCATGCGCTCGGCCAAGCGCTGCTGGAGTTCGCGGAGTGCCGTCTTGTTTGCCATGCTCAGCGCCGCCCGGCCGCCCGAAGGCGATGAAGCGCCYCCGCGGGGGGCAGTGAACGAAGTGAACGTGGGGGCGTCATCATTTCAGCCCAGGGCTTTGATCTTGGCCAGCAGCTCTTCGGCCTTGACGGGTTTGACGACGTAGTCGCTGGCGCCCTGGCGCATGCCCCAGACCTTGTCCGTCTCCTGGCCCTTGCTCGTGCACATGATGATGGGGATGCCGATGTAGCGCTCGTCGCGGGTGATTGCACGCGTCAGCTGGAAGCCGTTCTGGCCGGGCATGACGACGTCCATCAGGATCAGGTCGGGCTTGGCCTCGGCCAGGCGCTTCATGGCCTCTTCGGCGTTCTCGGCCGTGCGGACAGTGAAGCCGCGCTTGCCCAGCATTTCCGATAAGGCATGCAGTTCGGTCTTGGAATCRTCAACCAGCAGGATGTTGTGAATGCTCATGGCAGTTCTCTTTACGTACGCGCTTCTTGCCGACGGTGCTGGAGCACCGCCTGAAGCAGCTGGTCCTTGGTGAAAGGCTTGGTCAGATAGTCCTGCGAGCCCACCATGCGCCCGCGGGCCTTGTCGAAGAGGCCGTCTTTTGACGACAGCATGATCACCGGCACTCCCGAGAACTGCGGGTTGCGCTTGATGATGGCGCAGGTCTGATAACCGTCCAGGCGAGGCATCAGGATGTCGCAGAACACGAGATCGGGATGAAAGTCGCCCAGCTTCGCCAACGCATCGAAGCCGTCCTCGGCCAGGGCCACCTCATGGCCGCCCTGCTTCAGGAAGATCTCCGCGCTGCGGCGGATGGTGTTGCTGTCGTCGATGACCAGGATGCGGGTGGGTCCTGCACCGGAAACTTGCTCGTTCAAACGTCGTCTCCTCGGAACTTCAGCTCGGGGCCCGGCCCTTTCGGCCCCCTGTGAGGCATGTGAGGCCGAGTCAGATGCGCACCATCTCAAAATCCTCTTTGCGCGCGCCGCAGTCGGGGCAGGTCCAGTTCATGTCCACATCGGCCCAGGCGGTGCCCGGCGCGATGCCGTGCTCCGGATCGCCCGCTGCTTCGTCATAGATCCATCCACAGATCAGGCACATCCAGGTACTGGGTTCGCTCACGGTGCTTAGAGTTTGCTCACTACAATCGAATCATTCTAGCCAGGGCTCGAAAGCGCAATGCTGAGGGCAAACGCCTGTGCCCCGGGCCTCAGAAGCGCCCTTTTAGCGGCAGACTCCACGCTTTGCGGCTGCTATTTGGCCGCGACCGCCATGACTTCCCCATGAGCCCAACACCCCTCCCCACCGACCC
>NZ_JBFULE010000938.1:0-1886 GCF_056400485.1 Roseateles sp. P5_B10 | reverse complement strand
TCGGTGTCCACCCCAAGGCCATCCTGGACTATCCGAACATCGATGCCGACCTGAAGAAGGCCGTCGAGTCCGTCGCCCGCGGCCACGCCTCGCCGCGCGCCTTCTATGTGGATAAGCTGGCCGAAGGCATCGCGACGATTGCCGCCGCCTTCTTCCCGCGCCCGGTCATCGTTCGCCTCTCTGACTTCAAGAGCAACGAGTACCGCAAGCTCATCGGCGGAAGCCGCTATGAGCCGGACGAAGAGAACCCCATGCTGGGTTTCCGCGGCGCCTCGCGCTACATCAGCGGCGATTTTCAGGACGCCTTCGCGATGGAGTGCGAGGCCCTCAAGCGCGTGCGCAAGGAAATGGGCCTGAACAACATCGAGATCATGGTGCCCTTCGTGCGCACCGTGAAGCAGGCCGAAAAGGTCGTTGCGATGCTCGCGGAGCGGGGCCTGAAGCGTGGCACGGACGGCCTGCGCATCATCATGATGTGCGAAGTGCCGAGCAACGCCATCCTGGCCGAGCAGTTCCTGGAGCATTTCGACGGCATGTCCATCGGCTCCAACGACCTGACGCAGCTCACACTCGGTCTGGACCGTGACTCGGGCCTGGAGCAGCTGGCCGGCGATTTCGACGAGCGCGACCCGGCCGTCAAGGCCATGATCTCGCGCGCCATCCGCGCCTGCCGCGCCACCGGCAAATACATCGGCATCTGCGGCCAAGGTCCCAGCGATCACCCGGACTTCGCCGACTGGCTGGCCGAGGAGGGCATCGTGTCGATCTCGCTGAACCCGGACACGGTGATCGAGACCTGGCAGCGCCTGGCCGCCAAGTAAAGCGCCAAGCAAGTCTTCGCGATTGACGACCAGCCCGGGTTCTCCGTAAGGGGAATCCGGGCTTTTTATTGCCATGATCGCGGCCGTGTCCGCCAGCCCCCTGCACCGCCGCTATTTCCTGTTCGCACTGAGCTTCATCGCCCTGGTGGTCGGCCTGGGCCTGGGCGAGCAGCGCGGCCTGCCCAAGGTCTGGATCGGCTACACCTTCCTCGGCGCGACTGTCGCCGTCTACGCCGTCATCGGCATCCTTTGCCGCACCACCGACCCGGCCGAATACTTCGTCGCCGGCCGGCGCGTGCCGCCGCTGTACAACGGCATGGCCGCCGGTGCGGACTGGATGAGCGCGGCCACCTTCATCGGCCTGGCAGGCACGCTCTACGCCAGCGGCTACGCGGGCCTGGCCTATGTGTTGGGCTGGACGGGTGGCTTCGTTCTCGTGGCGCTGTGCATCGCGCCCTATCTGCGTCGCTTCGGGCAATTCACGCTGGCGGACTTCCTCGCCGAACGCTTCGACAGCCGCGCCTTGCGGCTGGTGGGAGCCGGTGCCGCCATCCTGGTGTCCTTCGTCTACCTGGTCGCACAGATCTACGGCGTCGGCCTCATCAC
Organism: Roseateles sp. P5_B10; assembly: GCF_056400485.1. Lineage (NCBI taxonomy): Bacteria > Pseudomonadati > Pseudomonadota > Betaproteobacteria > Burkholderiales > Sphaerotilaceae > Roseateles > Roseateles sp. P5_B10. The sequence continues at coordinate 459 of NZ_JBFULE010000938.1, read as the reverse complement.
GACGCGGCTCACCGGCCTGGGCTTCGAGGTCGGCGTCTTCGTCGGCCTGGGCGGCGTGCTGGTCTGCTCCTTCCTGGGCGGCATGCGTGCCGTCACCTGGACCCAGGTGGCCCAGTACCTGATCATGATCCTGGCCTACCTGGTGCCGGTCATCTGGCTCAGCGTCAAGCAGACCGGCTGGCCCCTGCCGCAGCTCGTCTACGGCCAGCAGCTGCATCAACTGGCCGAGCGCGAGCGTGAGCTGATGCGCGATCCGGGCGAGCTGCAGGTACGCGCCATCCACCAGCGGCGTGCCGATGCAGCCGCCGCGCGCCTGGCCGACGTGCCCCAGGCGCTGGCCGACGAGCAGGGCAGGGCGGCCGCTCAGGTCGCCGCGCTGAAGGCCGAGGGCGCGCCGCTGGCCCGCATCCAGGCCGCCGAGAAGCAGCGCGCCGCGCTGCCGCGCACAGCCCCCGAGGC
>NZ_JBFULE010000937.1:0-1896 GCF_056400485.1 Roseateles sp. P5_B10 | reverse complement strand
GCCCATTTCTGGCCCAGGGCACCGGCTTCGCCGGCAAAGCGCACCAGCAGTTCCTGCACGCCTTCGAGCCGCGCCTCATGCGAGATCTGCTTCGGGAGCTTGACGGCGAAGCGGAAGTGCTCGGGTGTGCTGGCGGCCCAGCGCTCATAAGTCTGCGGCCGATGCGGGCGGTAAAAGGAGGAATTGATCTCGACGCCGTTCATGACGGCGGCATAACGCTCTAGCTGCGAGCCCTCCGCCGGAAAGGCCGCCGCCACCTTGGCCGGGATGGACCAGGCAGCCGTGGCGATAACGACGGGTGCAGAAACGTCCAAGCGACGAGTGGACATGGGCTTTCGACCAGTTCCGCGTCAAGATCGCAATGTCCCCAGCCTAGGCAGGCTGGCAGGGGTCGGGCGTCAGACAAGGGCGCAGCGCGGGCCCGCCGCTGTCCGACGCGGCTCAGAAGCCGCTGAGGACGATCTTGCCGCGCATGCGGCCCGATTCGACGAGTTCATGCGCCCGCCGCAGGTTCGCCGCATTGATCGGGCGCAGCTGCTCGCTGACCGTGGTGCGCACACGACCCGCGTCGACCAGGGCGGCGATGCGCGCCAGCAGGCGGCCCTGCTCCGCGACGTCCGCCGTGCCGAACATCGGTCGCGTGAACATCATTTCCCAGTGCAGGGACAGGGCCTTGCGCTTGAGCGTCATCACATCGATGGGGCCCGAGAGGTCGTCGATGAGGCCCAGACGGCCCTGGGGCGCGGCGGCATCGATGAGGGCGTCCCAGTGCTGCTCGGTATGGGTGAGGCTGGCGATGAACTCGACCTCTGCGACGCCGGCGGCCACCAGTTGCGGCCGCAATGGCTGGCTGTGGTCGATGACGATATGGGCGCCGAGTTGCTTCACCCAGTCCTGCGTTTCGGGCCGGCTGGCTGTGCCGATGACGCGCAACTGGGTCAGCTCACGGGCGAGCTGCACGAGGATGGAACCGACGCCTCCGGCCGCGCCGGTGACCAGCAGGCTCTGGCCCGCGCCGCCGCCCTCAGGCACGCCGAGGCGGTCGAACAACAGCTCCCAGGCCGTGATGGCGGTCAGCGGCAAGGCGGCGGCCTCGGCATCGGTGAGGCTTTTTGGCGCCAGCGCCGCGATGCGGTGGTCGACGACCTGCAACTCGGCATTGGAGCCGGGGCGATTGATGGCGCCGGCGTAGTAGACGCGGTCACCGATGGCAAAGCCAACGACGTCCTTGCCCAGCGCCTCCACGGTGCCCACGGCGTCCCAGCCGAGGACCTCGGGCTGGAATGCCGTGGGCGCGCGGTTGCGTCGCACCTTGGTGTCGACGGGGTTGACCGACACGGCCGCGACGCGAACCAGCAGGTCCAGCGGGCCGGGCGCCGGCGCGGGCAGTTCGAGATCGACCAGGGATTCCGGGTGATCGATGGGCAGCGATTGCAGATAGCCGACGGCTTTCATGGGGCGTCCTTTCTGAGACGAATCAACGATGGCCGTCATGGTGGCTGGCGGCATTCAAATGAGAAAGACTAGGATCTGCGAATCAGTTTCATCACAAAAATGAAGATGGATCGCTTTTCACCGCTGCAGCTCTTTGTCTGCGCCGCCGAGGCCGGCAGTTTCTCGGCGGCCGCGCGACGCCTGGACCTCGGCCCCGTGCAGGCCAGCGCCACCATTGCAAGGCTGGAGCGTGAGCTGGGCGTGCGGCTGTTCGAGCGCTCGACGCGCCGGCTGCGCCTGACCGAAGCGGGCGAGCAATGGCTGCCGCATGCACGGCAGCTGTTGGCGGCATGGGAGGGTGGCCAAGCCGCGCTGCGGGGCATCACGGCCGAGGACCAGCCCCTCAGCGGCCGCCTGCGGGTGAGCCTGCCCAGCGACATCGGGCGCCAGCATCTTTGGCAC
>NZ_JBFULE010000936.1:0-1896 GCF_056400485.1 Roseateles sp. P5_B10 | reverse complement strand
GAGGGGATCGAGGACTTCATGAAGATGGAGTTGCTCGGTGCGGCCTTCGCTGCCGTGGCCATGCCCATGTCCGGGCTGATCGCCGACAAGATCGGCCGGCGCAGCTACCTCGGCACCATGGCCCTGGCCATCGGCGTGTTCGCGCTGTTCGCCCCCTTCATGCTGGGCGGCGGCAAACCCRGCCAGGCCGCCTTCATCCTGATCGGCTTCGTGTTGCTGGGCCTGTCCTACGGCCAGTCCGCAGGCTCGGTGACGTCCAACTTCCTGCCGCACTTCCGCTACACCGGCGCGGCGCTGACGGCCGACATGGCTTGGCTGCTGGGCGCGGCCTTTGCGCCCGTCGTGGCCCTCTTCCTGTCCTCGCGCTTCGGCTTGGTGTCGCTCAGCCTCTACCTGCTGTCGGGCGTGGTTTGCACGCTGGTGGCGCTGCGGGTGAACAAGCGGCTGCAGGCGGCGGCCGTCGTTCAAGACTGAGGACCCGCGCTCCGGCAAAGGCGGGCTCTGGCCCGCCTTTATTTTGGCGCGACAGTTTCCTTTATCTGAAAGTTTCCATACACTTAGCCATCACGGAAACTTTAGAGCCGCCATGTCCCTGACCCTGCACTACCATCCGCTGTCCTCCTACTGCTGGAAGGTCCTGATCGCCCTCTACGAGAACGGTGCGCCGTTCGAAGCCCRCAATGTCAATCTCGGCGACCCGGTGGCACGCACGGCCTATGCAGCGCTCTGGCCCACGGCCAAGATCCCGCTGCTGGTCGACGGAGACCGCGTGGTGCCCGAGACCTCCATCCAGATCGAATACCTGGACCGCCGCCACCCCGGCCGCGTGCAGTTGCTGCCCGATGACTTCGAGGCGCAGCTGGAGGTGCGCTTGTGGGACCGCGTCTTCGATCTGCACGTGATGACGCCCATGCAGCGCTTCATCGCCCAACAGCTGCGCCCCGAGGCCGAGCGCGACGCGGCCACGCTGACCGGCACTGTCAACGACTTGGGGCTGGCCTACGACCTCATCGAACGCCGCCTCGGCGACCGCGAGTGGGCAGCAGGCGAGTCCTTCACGATGGCCGATTGCGCAGCTGCACCGGCTCTGTTCTATGCCGCCATCGTGCGGCCCTTCTCGCCCGCGCACGCCAAGCTCAGCGCCTATTTCGAGCGCCTGCTCGCCCGCCCCTCGGTCTGGCGCTGCATCGTCGAGGCTCGCCCGGTCTTCCAGTACTACCCTCTGCGCCATGCCCTCCCCGCTCGCTTCCTCRCCGACTGACGCGCGCCTGGACCGCCTCTTCGCGGCGTTGGCCGATGGCAACCGGCGCGCGATGGTCGACCAGCTCAGCCGCGGGCCGGCCTCGGTGTCGGACCTCGCCAAGCCCTTGAGCATCGCCCTGCCCTCGGCGCTGAAGCATCTGGCGGCACTGGAAGCGGGCGGCCTTGTGCAATCGGACAAGGCCGGTCGCGTGCGCACTTACCGCATCGCGCCCGATGCCTTTGGCGGCCTGGAGGACTGGGTGGCCACGCGCAAGGCGATGTGGCATCGCCAGTTCGACGCCCTCGACGCCCTTCTCGAAGAACAGGACAAACAACCGTGACGACGACTCCCGCTGCCCACACCAGCTTCGTGCTGGAGCGCCGCTTCAAGGCCTCGGCCACCCGCGTGTTCGCCGCCTGGGCCGACCCGGCCACCAAGCAGCGCTGGTCCGACTGCCATGCCGAGATGAACGCCACGGAGTTCAGCATGGACTTCCGCCCCGGCGGGCAGGAGATCTACCGCAGCGCCCTGCCCGACGGCACCCAGTTGGCCGTCGACAAGGTGTTCCTGGACATCGTGCCGCAGGCGCGCATCGTCTTCGCCTACTCGATGGCGGCGGATGGCCGCGCGCTGTCAGCCTCACTGGTCACGGT
>NZ_JBFULE010000935.1:0-1897 GCF_056400485.1 Roseateles sp. P5_B10 | reverse complement strand
CCGCCGAGGTGCAGGTGACGCTGGGCCCCGACGGCCGCATTCTTGGCAGCAAGGTGCTCAAGGCCAGTCCCGACCCCGACTGGGATCGTGCCGTGCTGCGCGCCATCGAGAAGGCCGAGACCCTGCCGCGCGACGTCGACGGCCGCGTGCCACCAGTGCTGATCCTCACCTTCCGCCCGCGCGAATAGTCCTGACGGCCTGAGGCTTCAAAGCTCCAAGGAGATCGGCCGCCCAGGCAGCACTCGGTGCAACTCGTCGGCCAATGCCTGAAGGTCCATGGGTTTGCTGAGGTAGCCGTCCATACCGGCTTTCAGGCATGCGTTGCGCCGCAGATCCGTGTCGCCGGCAGTGGCGGCAATGATGGGGAATGGCGGCAGGTTGCCGACGCGCTGCAAGGACCTCAGATGCTCGCTGGCTTCCAGTCCGTCCATGACCGGCATGTCCACGTCCATCAGCACCATGTCTGGCGGCTCGTCACAGCAGGAGTCGAGTGCCTCGATGCCGTCGCCGGCCACCACCACTTCGTAGCCCAAGGCCTCGAGCTGGCCCCGCGCGACGATCTGGTTCACGACGTTGTCGTCCACGACGAGCACACGGCGGCTCTCCTGCACGTACAGCGGCGTGGGCGACGTCAGCCGCGACAGGGCCGTCGAAGTCCGGGTATCGACATGCGCGGTGAAGCGCTCCAGTTCCAGCGGGCTGAGCGGAAGCACCCGGATGTCGACCGAGCACTGGCGCCGAAAGCGCAGCGTGTCGGAGCCAGAGACCACGGCGAGCACCGTCCACAGGCTGGGCAAGGCCTGGGCGATCTGTTCGAGCTGGGCCAGTTCCTGGCCGCTGTTCTCCGCGACGATCATCAACATCGGTGCCGCAGCAGCGGATATCGCCGCCGCGGCCTCCTCGATCCGCTCGAACGACACCACGTGCCAGCCCAGGTGCCGCAGCCTCGTCTCGACCGAGTCCAGCGCGCCGGGCGGAGGGCTGACCAGCCATGCCACCGAGCCGGTGGCGTTGGGTGAGTGCTCGAACACCACCTCTTCCGCGACAACTTCGCCGCTCAGTGAGATGACCAGGCCGTCAAGCCCCGCGTCGACGAACTGGACCGAGCCGGCGGTGGCCGGACAAGGCGCTTGCGCTCGCGCAATCAGCCCTTGGGCCACATCGGTATCCTCGGCAACCAACTGCAGGCGCTGCAGCACGCCCATGACATCGGATGGGCAACTCGCGCCAGTGCCAGCGGCGTGGATGACGATGCTGCTTCGGCCGAAGACCGGCGGCTCGACCACCGCGGTGAACATAACGAAACCCGACTCAAAGCAGTCGACGATGCCCAGCAATATCCGGTGGATGCCGGCACGCAGGTAGGGCCCAGGATCGTGAAGCTCGAGGCGGGGCCCGTGATAGTCGAAGTAGGTGACAAGCCCCTTCTTTCTGGCGTGGGGCAGCACGTCGCGCGCGCTCTGGGTGAACAGCTCTGAAAACTCCATCGGCGGACTCTTGCTAACTGTCCGCGAGACTAGGGCAAACCCAGCTGCCAGATGGTTTCCAATTGTGGCCGCTGCTTACACACGGATGCCTTGTGTCAATGCGCGCGGCCAGCCGCCGGGTTCAGCACCATGCGATCGACGGACCAGCGCCCCGCACCCCACAGCGCGATGGCCAGGGCCAGCATGCCCCACAGGATGTGCTGTGCCTCACCGGCGGCCGACAAGTCCTCCGCCGGCAGTGAAAGCGCCGCCATCAGGTTGACGACGAAGAGGCTCACACCGGCGAAGCGACCCGCCAGGCCGAGCACCAGCAGCACCGGGATGACCAGCTCGCCCGCGGTGCCCATATAGGCCGCGAGCGCCGGAGGCAGCAGTGGCACCTGGTAGTAGTCGTTGAACAAGGCCAGCGT
>NZ_JBFULE010000934.1:0-1898 GCF_056400485.1 Roseateles sp. P5_B10 | reverse complement strand
CTTCGGCGATCAGGTAGTGGCGGCCCGGCTGCAGCACGACGCCGGCCGGGATGACGGTCTTGTTGGTCCAGCTGGTGCCGGCGGCCGAGGCGTACTGCACCGACCAGCCGCCAATCGTCACCGGCGTCGTGCCGGCGTTGAAGAGCTCGATGAAGTCGCGGCTGTAGGTGGCGTTGGCGTTGCCGCCCCCGCCATAAACCTGGCTGATCACAACCCCGCTGGTCGAGGCCAGCACGGCGGGCGCGGCGAAGGCCGCGGCGAGGAGGGAGACCAGTGGTTTGATTCGCATGACTATTTAGTAAAAATTGCCGCAATGGGCGCGGATGCTAACGACCACCTGTGACGGTTTGACCCGCCGCATTCAGGGGGGTGCCATCGGGCATGATCCCGGCCCATGTCGCCAGCACTGCTTTTGCTCGGGGTTCTCACCTATTTCGCGCTGCTATTGGTACTGGCGCGGTGCGTCTCGCACGGTTCGGGGGCTGAGGGTTTCTATGTGGGGGGCAGGGAAAGTCCCTGGCCGGTCGTTGCCTTCGGAATGATCGGGACGTCGCTGTCCGGCGTCACTTTCATCAGCGTGCCCGGCTCGGTGGCGGTCAGCGGCTTCACCTATCTGCAGATCGCGCTTGGCCAGGTCGTCGGCTATGCCGTCATCGCCCTCGTGCTGCTGCCGGCCTATCACCGCCTCAAGCTGGCCTCCATCTACGGCCTGCTCGGTGACCGGCTCGGCCCCGCAGCGCAGCGCCTGGGTTCGGCCTTCTTCGTGCTGAGCCGCACGCTGGGTGCGACGGCACGGCTCTACCTCGTCGTGGCCGTGCTGCACACGCTGATCCTGCAGCCGCTGGGCGTGCCGTTTGGGGTGGGCGCGGCGGTCGTGCTGGTGATGATCCTGCTCTACACCGTGGAGGGCGGCGTGAAGGCGCTGGTGTGGACGGACACGCTGCAGACCGCGGGCATGCTGACCGGCTTGGTCGTCTGCTTGGCGCTGCTGTGGCAGACCGGTGCGTTGGCGCAGATCGATGCCGCTGGCCTGAGCCGCGTCTGGGTCGGCGATCCGCTCTCCCGCGATTTCTCCGCCAAGGCGCTGCTGGCCGGCATGTTCATTGCCATCGCGATGACGGGGCTGGACCAGGAAATGATGCAGAAGAGCCTGTCGGTTGCGAAGCTCCGTGACGCGCAGAAGAACGTGCTCGTGCTGGCCGTGCTGATGCTCGTCGTTGTTGCGGCCTTCCTGCTGCTGGGCGGGCTGCTGACGCTGTTCGCTCAAGCGCACGGCATCGGGGTCAAGGGCGACGCACTGTTCCCCACTGTCGTCATGCAATACCTGCCGGCCTGGGTGCAGGTCGTCTTCGTGCTGGCCCTCGTGTCGGCCCTGCTGCCCAGCGCCGATGGCGCGCTCACCGCGTTGACGGCCAGCACCTGCCTGGACCTGCTGCGCCTGCCGCGCGAGGACGTGCGCACGCGGCGGCGCGTGCACTACGCCTTTGCGGTGCTGTTCCTKGCCCTGGTGCTGGGCTTCAGGGCGCTGGACAGCAGCAGCATGATCTTCCTGATCCTCAAGCTGGCGGGTTACACGTATGGGCCGCTGCTGGGACTGTTCGCGTTTGCGATGTTCACGCCGAGGGCGGTGTCGGGGCGGGCGCTGGTCGGCGTTTGCGTGGCGGCACCGCTACTGTGCGCGGTGCTGGACTTCGGGCAGCCGTGGGGCGGGTATCAGATCGGGTTGGAGTTGCTGCTGCTCAATGGGGTGCTGACGTGGGTCGGGTTGTGGGTCGCCGGGCGCGGGCGCCAATAATGATCTGGGTGTTCAACTTCGGACTGGGTGTCTGTGCGTTGCTCATCGTTGCGAACTGGGGCTCCCTGATCGATGCCGCGTTCAGGAAACGCAGTCTTTCGTT
>NZ_JBFULE010000933.1:0-1899 GCF_056400485.1 Roseateles sp. P5_B10 | reverse complement strand
GAAGGCCAGCCCATCGACGTGCGCGTCTACGCCAACACCGACGAAGTGGAACTGCTGCTGAACGGCAGCTCGCTCGGCCGCAAGCCGCTGGCGCGCTACGCCCATCTGCAGTGGAGCGTGCCCTACGCGCCGGGCAGCCTGACGGCGCGCGGCTACCAGGCCGGCAAGCTGGTCGTGACCGAGACCGTGACCACCACCGGCGACGGMAGCGCCGTGCGGCTGACGGCGGACCGCGCACGCATCCGCGCCGATGGCGACGACGTGGCGGTGGTGCGTGTCAGCGTCGTCGACCGTGAAGGCCGCGTCGTTCCCACCGCCAACCAGCGCCTCAGCTTCGAGGTTTCAGGCCCCGCGCGGTTGATCGGCATGGGCAACGGCGACCCGGGTTCTCACGAGGCCGACAAGCCGGCCGAGTTCCATCGCTACGCCGCGCTCGGCCACTGGCGCCTGCAAGGCGTGGCACGTTCGGAAGACGCCGCGGCATTGCTGGCCGGTGCCGGCGAGGCCAAGGGGCGTGACCCCTTCGCCTGGGTGCCCGCCGACGCGCAACCGGCCGACAGCGCCTGGAACGTGGTGCATGCCAGCTTTGCGCGCCCGCCTGCGACGGCAAGACGCGCATCGCTGTTCGTGGGCGACATCGCACCCGGTGTGCAGGTGTACCTGAATGGCCGCCCGGTGACGCCGCGGCCCGAGGAAGGCATGGGCGTGATCGACCTCGACCCGGCGCAGTTGAACGATAGCAACACGCTCAGCCTGGTCTTCGCCACGCCAGCCGGTGGCACGCGCAAGCTCTTCGACGACGCCCAGGGCGGCCGTCGCTGGGCGACGCTGCGCACGTCCACCGCCGCCGGGCCATGGCAGCGCAGCGTGTTCAACGGCCAAGCGCAGGTGATCCTGCAATCCACCGGCGGCCCGGGCCGCGCCACGCTGCGCGCCCGCGGCGACGGCCTGGACCTGGGCAGCCTGACCCTCGACGCCTTCTGAGCCGCGCCATCTGCGACCCCACCGCCCATCTGGAACCGGCAAGCTGAACCCAAAGAGCCCCTCATGACCCAGACCTTCAATCGCATCGTCATCGTGGGCGGGGGCACCGCAGGCTGGATGACCGCCGCCGCCATCGCTACCGGCCTGAAGGGGCGCTGCACGGTGGAGGTGGTGGAGTCCGAGGAGATCGGCATCATCGGCGTCGGCGAGGCGACCTTCCCGTCCATCCGCAACTACAACCGGCTGATCGGCGTCGACGAGGCCGAATTCCTGCGCGCCACGCACGGCACCTACAAGCTGGGGATCGAGTTCCGCGACTGGCGGGTGCAGGGCGAACGCTACTTCCACACCTTCGGCGACTTCGGCGAGATGCAGGGGCCGCACGCGCTGTGGGGCCAGTACCGGCGCCTGGCCGACCCGGCGCTCGGCGGGCTTGGCGAGCAATGCCTGCCCACCGTCATGGCCATGCAGGGGCGCTTCGTGCCGCCCGACGACGAGGGCCGCGCACCCTACAAGTACGCCTATCACTTCGATGCCACCCTCTATGCCGGCTTCCTGCGCCGCCTGGCCTTCGGCCGTGGCGCCCGCCGCACCGACGGGCGCATCGTCGGCGTCACGCGGCGCGCCGACGGCGGCGTTCACAGCCTCAGGCTGGCCGATGGCCGCGAGATCGAAGGCGACCTCTTCATCGACTGCTCCGGCTTCGGCTCGCTGCTGCTGGGCAAAACGCTGGAAGAACCCTTCGTCGACTTCAGCCGCTGGCTGCCGGTGGACAGCGCCTGGGCGTGCCCCTGCGAGCGCACCGGCACGGCGCTGACGCCCTACACCTTCGTCGACTTCAGCCGCTGGCTGCCGGTGGACAGCGCCTGGGCGTGCCCCTGCGAGCGCACCGGCACGGCGCTGACGCCCTACACC
>NZ_JBFULE010000932.1:0-1902 GCF_056400485.1 Roseateles sp. P5_B10 | reverse complement strand
ATATACAACCCATCCACCCACCACCAATAGTCCTTGTTGGGGGTGCTCATCTGATATTCCATCACCTCGCGGGCGCGGGCAATCTTGCGCGGGTCCTTCTCCAGTTGATAAAGATCCGCGTAAACCTGGAAGCAGATCTGCCAATCACCGAATAGCACGTGCTCCGGCGTTTCGCCGTAGGTGTATTTCCAGGTCGATTTATCCTTGGACCGCGCGCCCGCCCATTGGTTGTACTCAGCCCAGGTTTCCGAATAGCGCTTATAACTTTCATTACCGGTCACCCGGTAGGCTTCCATATTACCGGTGTGATAGGCTGCCACATTCCAGAACGGGCTGTCTTGAGCAGGTGCGCGCGCTTGCCAGTAGGAATTGACCTTGTCGATCGCCGCAATCACTTCACCGCGATTGCTGCTGTTCTGAGCGGGCGCGCCCGCACATCCACCCAGAGCAATGCCCAGCGTCAATAACAAGCCGCTCACGCAATTCTTCAGTTTCATCAGCATCGATCCGTTGAACGCACGGAGCAATTCCAATGCGTCGGCTTGGTCGGCGCAGCCCGCCGGTTGGCTGCTGCGGCCATAGAGTATGGTTACGTTAGCATATCAATTCGAAATCACAAAGAAATTTGCGTGACCGGCACGCTTTGCCGGCCGCGCCAACGAATGTGGTATCGTCACCACATTCTGGTATTCCATCTCAGCGTCGATCTATGCCAAAACCCAGCAGGCTCAGTGAAGTAGCGAAGTTGGCCGGTGTCGCGCCCATCACCGCATCGCGTGCAATCCGCGGCACGGGCTACGTCTCGGAAGATGCTCGCGCACGCGTCATGGAAGCCGCAGCCAAGCTGAACTACTCGCCCGACATGGTGGCGCGACGCATGCGCGGCGAGAAAAGCCGGCTCATCGGCATCTTCGTGAACAACTTCGGCTCACTGGTGCTGCACGAGATCACCAAGGAGATCAGCAACGAAGCGCGTGCCCGCGGCTACGACATCCTGCTGTTCAACGCCGACCGTTTCGACGCCCCAGGCCGCGCAGACACGCGCGACATGCTGGCCAACCTGTGCGCCGGCCTGATCCTGCCCATGCCGAATGTCGAGGATGCCTACCTCGGCGACCTTGAACACCGCCAGTTGCCCTGTGTGTTCGTCAACTTCGATGCGCGCGCCATGGGGCTGCCCGTCGTCGTGGTCGAAAACCGCAAGGGCGCCCGCACGGCAGTCGAGCACTTGCTATCGCTGGGGCACCGCCGCATCGCGTTCATTGCCGGCTCCCACTACACGGGCCAAAGCACCGAGCGGCAGGCCGCCTATGTCGAAGCCTTGAACGAAGCCGGCATCGCCGCAGACCCGGCGCTGATCGTTCCGGGGCGTTTCGTCCAGACCGGCGGCTACGCGGCCACCGTGCAGCTGCTGGACCTGCCGGAGCCGCCCACCGCCATCTTCGCGGCCAACGACGAGATGGCGTTCGGCGCCATCGACGCCATCCACAGCAAGGGGCTGCGCGTTCCCGAAGACATCTCGGTCGTGGGTTTCGACGACATCGCCATCTCCAGCCACATCCACCCACCCCTGACGACGATGCGCCAGCCGCTGGTCGAACTCAGCGCCTGCGCGGTACGGGAACTTGTGGCGCTGATCGAGGGCCAGGGCATCGCAGCGAAGAAGATCGCCCTCCCGCTGGAACTGGTCGTCCGCAAATCGACCGGCCCCGTGGCGCAGCGCGGCTGACATGAATCGCGCACTGGCTGCGAGAGCTGGGGCGGCTGTGCCGCTCAGCCTTGTCGGGCTGGGCGCCCTGCTGCTCTGGCTGCTGTGCGGCGATTTCGGCGTCTCGATGCGCGACCGCGCTGCCGTGCCCAGCGCACTGGAGYTGCTGCGCCGGCACGCGGCGTCTGACACGA
>NZ_JBFULE010000931.1:0-1902 GCF_056400485.1 Roseateles sp. P5_B10 | reverse complement strand
CGGCGAGGGCGTGCAGCCTGCGGCCGAGCCATGGTGATGCGATAGGTGCCGGGCGCAATGACCCATGAGAAAGGGCTGCTCACGCAGCCCTTCAGTCAGACGCCRGCAATCAGCCGATCTTGGCCAGTTTGACGCTCGTGGCCGCACCGGTCAGATAGCCCACCTGGGCGCCAAAGCGGTCCTTATAGTTGGCGCGCACCAGCGGGTCCAGCGTGGCCTTGACCACGTTGTGCAGCGGCACGCCCCAGTCGCCGGGATGCTGGAAGTTGCTGGTGATGTAGGTCCAGCCGTTGAGGTCGTCCACAACGCCCAGGCCGGTGGCCTCGGYGCCCGAGGGCATGGACACGAGGCGGGTCAGCGCCTTGGTGTCGACGTTGTAGGCCCAGACGAAGTTGTTGACGTGGTAGCTGCTGTCCTCGCCGATGAAGAGGGTGCGCAGCTTCTCCGAGAACTTCAGGTTGTCGGGCGCGCCAATCTTGTCGGGGTTGGCAAGGTTGCCCAGGGCGTCGGCCGTGGCGAGGTCTTCGCCGATGAGCAGGGTCTTGGTCAGTGACGGCACCCAGTCGCTGGTGATGGCACCACCTGCCGTGTCCTTCTGGCCCGTGCTCAGCGTGTGGGCCAGCACGCCGCCGGCGTTCAGCGCCTTGTCGATGGTGATGTTGGCGGCCTCGTTCCAGGCGGCGTTGCCACGCACCATGGAGCTCTGCATGTTCTGCAGCGCGGAGTAGGCGACCTTGTCCTTGGCGTTGACGGTCGTGCCCTCCATCTTGGTGAAGGCCATCGAGCCGCCCTTGAGCGCGGCGTAGCGGTGGGTTTCGAGGAAGGCGGCGGCCTTGTCCATGCCGGCCTTCACGCGCACCCACTGCACCTTGCCGCTGAGCCAGATCTTGGTGAAGCTGGCGTCCAGCGGGTCGGTGGTGGCCACGTCCATGATGTCGGTGGCCTTGAGCGTGTCCGCCAGGGCCTTGATCTCGGCGCTGGTGGCCGAGCCAAGCTTGATCCAGCTGATGGGAGCGCCAGCGGCGGCCGTGTCCAGCGAGAAGCCGGCGCCGAACTTGGCCACAAACAGCGAGCCGGCGGAGAGGTCCTTCTCCTTGTCGGCCACGAACATGAAGAAGCCGCCGTTGGTGGCGTCGTCGCCCATGATGGCGGTGCGGTTGTCGGGCATGACCTGGATCAGCTCATGCGAGATACGGCCCAGGCAGTAGTGCTTCTTGATGGTGCCGCTGCCGTCGGGGTTGACGGTGACCTCCGGCAGGTGGCCGTAGTGGTAGGGGTTGGCCTGGGTCTCGCTGCCGAACAGGTTCTTGCTGTAGGCCTTGAACTGGGCGTTGCTGGCGATCGTGAAGGCGTCGGGCTCGTACTCCTCGCTGGACAGGTGCGTGCCCCAGGGCGACAAGCTGGCGCCGCAGGTGATCCACAGGCCCATTGCCGGTGCGGTGTCGACGTTGTGGTATTTCACGAGCGACAGCTTGCCTGTGGCCGGGTCCTGGTCCAGCGTCAGCACGGCGATGGGCGAGGGCAGCTTGCCGTACATGTCGGTCTTGCCGTCCTGCGCCCAGGTCGTGTATTCGAACTGCACGACGGCGAAGACGGCGTTGCCCTTGATGCCGGCAACGCTGGCGTTGTCGAGCTTGAGCAGCGAGGTGCCGTCGGGCGAATCGCTGAAGAACTGGCGGTTCTTGTCGGCCACCGTCGTGTCGATGATGGGCTTGYCGGCGAAGTCGACATAGCCGCCCGCCAGCAGGGTTCCGCCCTTGCCGTCCGGCACCAGGTCGCCGGTCGTGAAGAAGGGGGCATACGACAGCGAGAAGCCCTGGGTGCTGTCGTCGCTGAACTTGACCATCAGCGTCGAGTTGACGAGGGTCTTGGCCATGTCGGCCGGGGTGGCGAGGCTGGGGG
>NZ_JBFULE010000930.1:0-1904 GCF_056400485.1 Roseateles sp. P5_B10 | reverse complement strand
ATATAGCCCTGCGTGGACTCAAGGATCTTCCACGGCATCATGGCGATGGCGATGCCTGCAGTCAGCATGCCGCCGGTCTTGTAGCTGATGCGACCCGGCGCCAGCGCCGAGAAGTCGTAGGCCGGGCCGACCAGGTTGGCGGCGAGGTTGACGCTGACGGTGTCGATCAGCAGCACGATGAGCGCGATCAGCACCGCCGCACCGGTCATGCGGCTGGCCACGTCCACCGGGTCCCAAAGCGCCTTGCCGTAGATGACGACGGTGGCCGAGGTGACGAACACGGCGAGCGCCGCGAGCAAGCCCATCGGCAGTGGCAGGCCGATGGCCTGGCCGATGAGCTGGTCGCGCTGCGTCTTGGCGAAGCGCGTGAAGTCGGGGATGTTCAGCGCCAGCGTGGCCCAGAAGCCCACCATGGCGGTCAGCGACGGCCAGAACACGGCGGAGAATTGGCCGGCCTTCTTGYCGCCTTCCACAAACGCCGAGGGCTGGTCCAGGATGGGGCCGAAGCCACCGGCCTTGTCCCAGGCCCACCACAGCAGCACGAAGCAGATGACGATCTTGATCGGCGCCGTGTAGGTCTCGAGCTTGCGGATGGCTTCGATGCCGTGCACGACAAACCAGAACTGCAGGGCCCAGAACAGCAGGAAACAGCCCAGCTGCGCAGCGTTGATGCCCAGGCCCGGCAGCGGGTCGCCCGTGAGCGGGTGGCCGATCAGCACGCCGGCCAGCGTGTAGATCATCTGGCCGCCAAACCAGGTCTGGATGCCGTACCAGCCGCAGGCGACCAGCGCCCGCAGCAGCGCCGGCAGCCGCGCGCCCTGCGTGCCGAAGGAGGCCCGCGCCAGCACCGCATATGGGATGCCGTACTTGGCGCCGGCATGGCCGATCAGCAGCATGGGCACCAGCACGATGAGGTTGCCCAGGAAGACCGTGCCGACGGCCTGGCTCCAGCTCATGCCCGACTCGATGAGGCTGGCCGCCAGCGTGTACGCCGGGATGCACATGACCATGCCCACCCACAGCGCTGCAAAGTGGTACCAGCGCCAGGTCCGCTGGGCGGCCGTGGTCGGGACCAGGTCAGGATTGCTCAGCGTCGGATCGTTCATGGTCAGCTTCCGTCGAGTTCAGGTGTTCTGCGGGAAAGCAAATTGCGGGCCCTTGGGCAGGGAATCCGGCCAGCGCTGCATGACCGCCTTGTGCTTGGTATAGAAGCGCACCGCCTCGGGGCCATAGGCATGGTGGTCGCCGAACAGGCTGCGCTTCCAGCCGCCAAAGCTGTTGAAGGCCATGGGCACCGGCAGCGGCACGTTGACGCCCACCATGCCGACCTGGATGTGATGCACGAACTCGCGCGCCACGTGGCCGTCACGCGTGAAGATGGCGACGCCGTTGGCGTACTCGTTCGCTTCGATCAGCGCGATGGCGCCGGCCAGGTCCGGCACGCGCACGACGCACAGCACCGGGCCGAAAATCTCTTCGGTGTAGCAGCTCATGTCGGCCGACACGCCGTCCAGCAGCGTGCCACCGACGAAGAAGCCGTCCTCGAAGCCGGCTACACGGTGGCCACGGCCATCAACGACGGCCTTCGCACCGGCCGCCACGCCTTCGCCGATCAGCTTCTCCACGCGCTGCTGTGAAGCTCGCGTGATCAGCGGCCCCATCTCGATGCCGCTGCCATGGCCTTCACCGATCTTCAGCGCGGCCACCTTGGGTGCCAGCGCCGCCACCAGCGCATCGGCCGCATCGCCCACCGCCACGGCCACCGAGATCGCCATGCAGCGCTCGCCRGCCGAGCCGTAGSCSGCGCCCATCAGCGCGTCCACGGCCTGTTCCAGGTCCGCATCGGGCATGACGACCATGTGGTTCTTCGCGCCGCCCAGCGCCTGCACGCGCTTGCCGTGGGC
>NZ_JBFULE010000929.1:0-1906 GCF_056400485.1 Roseateles sp. P5_B10 | reverse complement strand
CTGCAGGTGAGCACCATCGTCTACCTGGGCATCGGTGCGACCCTGGTCATCCTGACCGGCGGCATCGACCTGTCGGTGGGCTCGGTGCTGGCGCTATCGGGCGTGGTGGCGGRCATGCTGGTCAAGAACGGCATGCCGGTGCCGCCGGCCATGGCCATCGGCGTCGTCGTCGGCGCGCTGTGCGGTGCCATCAACGGCCTGTGTGTGACCCGCCTGCGCCTGCCGCCTTTCATCGCCACGCTGGGCATGATGCTGGTGGCGCGCGGCGTCGCGCTGCAGCTCACCGACGCGCGGGCCATCTCCGGTCTGGGCGAAGCCTTTGGCGAACTGGGCAACGGCGCGCTGTGGCGCATCGAGAAGATCGACGAGCAGGGCTTCCCCGATATCGTCTTCCCCGGCATCCCCTATCCGGTGCTGCTGATGATCGTGCTGGCCATCGTCGCGGGCATCCTGCTGCGGCGCACGACGCTGGGGCGGCATCTGCACGCTGTCGGCTCCAACGGCGAGGCAGCGCGGCTGTCGGGTGTCAACGTCGGGCGCGTCGCTATGTTTGCCTACATCGCCTCGGGCGCGCTGGCGGGCCTGTGCGGCTGCGTGCTGATGTCCCGCCTCGTCACCGCGCAGCCCAACGAGGGCGTGATGTACGAGCTCGATGCGATCGCGGCAGCCGTCATCGGTGGCACCTCGCTGCTGGGCGGTGTCGGCACCATCTCCGGCACGCTCATCGGCGCCTTCGTCATCGGCATCCTGCGCAACGGGTTGAACATGAACGGCGTCTCGTCCTTCACACAACAGATCATCATCGGTCTGGTCATCCTCGTCACCGTCTGGATCGACCAACTCCGCAACCGGCGCTGAAGACCGGTTCCATTCCTCAGGAGACATCCCATGCCCCGTCCTTTGATTCACGCGCTCGTGAGCGCCTGCCTGGCTCTGCTCGGCACCGCATCCCAAGCCGGCGAGATCGCCGTCATCGTCAAGACCACGAACTCGACCTATTGGCAGAACGTCAACAAGGGCGCCGAGACCGCCATCAAGGAGATCGCCGGCCACACGCTGACCTTCTCCGGCCCGGCCAGCGAATCAGCCATCGCCGACCAGGTCAACCTCGTCGAGAACGCCATCAACCGCAAGGTGGCCGGCATCGTGCTCGGCCCGTCGGACCCCGACGCGCTGGTGCCGGTCATCAAGAAGGCCTGGGAAGCGCGCATCCCCGTCGTGTTGATCGACTCGCACGTGTCCGAGGCCGGCAAGCCCTACTACCAGTCCTTTCTGACGACGGACAACCGCGCCGCCGGTGAGCTCTGCGCCAAGCAGCTGATCGAGAAGGTCGGCACCACCGGCAAGGTGGCCGTCATGTCCTTCGTTGCCGGGGCCGGCTCCGAGGTCGGGCGCGTCGGCGCCTTCACAAGCTACCTGAAGGCCAACTCCAAGCTCGAGATCGTCGGGCCCTTCTATTCGCAGTCGCAGATGGCCACCGCGATGAACCAGACCACCGACGTGCTGGCCGCCCACCGCGACCTCAAGGCGATCTTCGGCGCCAACGAGCCCACCGCCGTCGGCATGGGCCGCGCGCTGGTGCAGAGCGGCCGCGCGGGCAAGCTGGTCGCCATCGGCTTCGACGGCAACCAGGACCTGCAGAAGTTCGTCCAGGACGGCACGCTCACGGGCATCGCGGTGCAGAGCTCCTTCCAGATGGGCTACCTGGGCGTCAAGACCATCTCCGACGTGTTGCAGAAAAAGCCCGTGCCCAAGTTCCGCGACACCGGCGTCGTGTGGGTCAACAAGGCCAACCTGCAGTCGCCCGAGGCCAAGGCCGTCCTGTACTGAGTCGACAAGCGACGAACTTCAATGCCGCGCTTGAATCACCTTCCCAGCCGCCCTCTCACCGGCGCCGGCCTGCAGC
>NZ_JBFULE010000928.1:0-1909 GCF_056400485.1 Roseateles sp. P5_B10 | reverse complement strand
CTTGCGCATGCCGGTCTTGAAGCGCAGCTGGCGCGGGTCGGCCTGGGGCGCGCCGTCCAGGTTCTGCATCAGCACCTGCCCGGCGGCCTCGTCGCTCATGTAGCCGCTGCAGTAGACGTGACCGTTGCCGGTGCGGTGCTGCAGCGGGATGCGCCACTGCCAGCCAGCGCTGCGCGCCGTGGACGTGGTGTACGGCGTCAACGGCTGCACCTTGTCACAGGGCACGGCCTGGGCGCTGTCGCAGGGCAGCCAGTGCGTCCAGTCGTGATACCCGGCCTTCATGACGMCCTCGATCAGCAGCGCGCGAAAGCCCGAGCAGTCGATGAAGAGATCSCCYTCGATGCGCCGGCCRTCGGCCAGSGTCACGGCGGTCACGAAGCCGTCGCCGGGGCGCAGCGACACGTCGACGATGGTGCCCTCCTCGCGCTTGACGCCRCGCKCCATCGCGTACTCGCGCAGGAARGYCGCGTACAGGCCRGCGTCGAAGTGRAARGCGTAGGARTAGGMATTGGCSGCCGACGGCRGMYCGCCCTCGGGCGGCACGAAGCGGTTGCGCTGCGCCATCACSGYSGYGGTSGACCAYTCCTCGTGGCTGTCCATGCCGCCCTGTTGGTGCAGCCTGAGCCAGTGCATCACCGATGAGCGGTTGACGACGGCCGGCCCGAACTCGCCGAAGCCGTGGAAGAASCGGTTGCCGAGGTGGCCCCAGTCCTTGAACTCGATGCCGAGCTTGAAACTCGCCTGCGTCTTGCGGATGAACTCCACGTTGTCCAGCTGCAGCGTGCGGTTGTAGAAGCGGATGSTGGGCAGCGTSGCCTCKCCCACGCCCACGGTGCCGATCTCGGGCGACTCGATCAGCACGATCTCGCAGCTGGCCGCGTGCTCGCCTCGGCCCATCAACTGGCCCAGCGGTGCCGCGGTCATCCACCCGGCCGTACCGCCGCCCACGATCACGATGCGGCGTATGGCTTGGTCGTCACGCATGCTGTCAATCTCCTCTTGGCGCCCGGGAGCGCCGATGGCCCTGGGCGCCGATGTCTTGTCTCACGACGCTACCCCAAAAAAAAGGCCCGGCGCGGGAGCGCCAGGCCTGTCTGGAGCCGGGACAAACCCGGCCGTTCGATCAGAAGGTGTAGCGCGCCGTCATGGTGTAGCGCGGGCCAGATGCGAACCAGGTGCGCCCCATCAAGCCGACGTGCTGCTGCATGAGCTGCTTGTAGATCGAGTCGGTCAGGTTCTGACCTTCCAGACCCAGTTGCAGGCTCTCGGTGACCTTGTAGTGCACACCGACATCCAGCTGACCGTAGTTGTCCGTCCAGATCGGCAGGCCCAACGGCATGTTGTTGCGGCCTTGTTGCGGGCTATCCGGGTTGCCGTTCAAGCCGTTCGTCTGGTTCGGGCCGGTGTTGTCCGGGAAGGCGACACCGTTGAGGTACTTGCCGCGCCAGGCATAGGCCACGCGTGCCGAGAACGGACCATGGTCATACAGCAGCGCCAGGTTGAACGCCTTGCGCGACAGGTTGGGCAGCGGCATGTCCCCGTAGGACTGGCCGTTGGTGTCACAACCGTTGACGAACAGGTTCAAGTTGGTGCCGTCCGCATTGCTGCTGCACCAGGCCGCACCCACCGAGTTGTAGCGCGTCTGGCGGCTGTCCACATACGTGGCGTTGGCCTGCACGCCCAGGCCAGCGAGCAAGCCCGGCAGCCCATTGAAATAGTGCTGCACCGCGACCTCCACACCGCGCGCCCAACCCTTGGCCCCGTTGACCTTGGTCGAGTAGGCGAAGTCGTAGGACTTGCCCGTCGTGTCGGCCGCGGTCGCCACGCCTGTCTGGTTGACGATCACATCCTTGAGCCGCTTGTTGAAGGCGGCCACCGTGATGGAACTGGCGCGGTCGATGTACCACTC
>NZ_JBFULE010000927.1:0-1912 GCF_056400485.1 Roseateles sp. P5_B10 | reverse complement strand
CCCATGGAACGAGTCCTCCATGTCGTGGACATGCAGCTGCACGGATGCAGGCCCGCACACCTTAAGGCTCACGCCATACCAGATCAGGTTCGGCGCCACCGTCTGGTGGTCCCGCCGCCACAGCCGCTCCGCCAGCTTGGGACTGCTGACGTAGTGAATGTCGGTGGCGTACAGGGTGAAGGGGAAGATGTTCGGCATGGTGTTGTGCGTCGGCAGGGGCTTGGGTTTCAGGGCTTGGGCGCCAGCGCAGCGCTGTACTTGCCCATCTCAAGAAGCACGCGGTCGCCCGGGTACAGCGTGACGCTGAGCTGATCGACCTGGGGATCGCTGCCGCAGCGAGGGCAGCGGCCACGTTGCGCCATCAGCGACATGCGCGGCTCCTGAAGAGGTTCTCGCCCGTGACCGGGTGGAACGTGGACCGGGAGATGGCCCAGGCCTGCACGCGCTTCACCTCGGCGCGCAGGACCTTGCGTCGCTGCCGAGCATTCCCAGAGAGTGCCAGGCCGCGCCATTCGATGTACTCGCGGGCGTTGCAGTAGGGGCACGGCTCGTCGCCGCCGCTGGTGAGCCCGTCACCGTCGCCGGAATCGAGATCCCACATCCAGCCGTCGATGCACGTCCCGTCCGGGTAGCCGGCGCCGAACGTCGGCGCCTCGTATTGGCAGCCCAGCGGCGTTGGTTCTTGTTTTACGGTGCTCATGGGGTTTCCTTTGTGCGACCGGCGAGTAAGGGATCAGGCGTAGCCCAGCTCGCGCCGGGCCTGCTCGTAGGCGGCGTTGACGGCTGCCATCGCTGCATCACTGCCTCCTTCGTCTTTCCGATCAGGGTGGGCCTTGCTGGCCGCCCGGCGATAGGCGTCCTTCAGCGTCTGCTCGGTCTGGACCGTGTTGGGCACGCTGAGCACGTCGCGCCAGTGCTTGGTCGCCGTGGGCGCCGGCAGAGCCGTGAAGCCCGTGAAGGCACGCTCCAGCACCATGGCGCCGCCGTGGCGCTCGATGGCGCGCATAGCTTCGAGCGTGGCGGCCACCGCAGCGAGGTTGTCGGCCACGCGCGTGTAGTGGTCGATGGCCATCACCTTCCGGCCGCCTTTGCGGTCCTGCCAGTAGACGGCGACGCCAGGGTCTTTGGGTTCGCTGCGATCGGAGCGCGGTAGGCCATCGAGGCGGGTCTCGACGTTCGTGGAGATCACGGCGTCATTGCGGCTACGACCCATCATCTCCAGCTCGCGCAGCACTCGCTCAACGCCATCGAAGACCGACAGGCGTTTCTTGTACTTCGTGAAGTTGGCGTCACGCCGGGCAGCGGAGCGCTTCCAGCCGATGGGCCAGGCCAGGGGGTATGCGTTGATCGTCATGGTCAGGTGCCCTGTGAGGTGCTGGGATTTGGCAGCTTGATGCCCAGCAGATTTGCGGCGGCCTGGAGCGCTTCGATGGTCACGCCGTCAGGCGGCCCGCCATACCTGATGCTCTCCTTGATGTAGTCCCACGCTCGTTGGCGCGCAGTGATGCCGTTCCATTCCGCTTCGCTCCAGTAGCAGCGGCCAGGGCTTTGGTAGCCTCGCCCGTCCATCTGCATGGTCTGCTTATCGATCCTGGAGCGCTCACCAAGCTCGGCCCAGACGCGGCCCACCTTCGTGACCGTCACGGCGTGGGGTTTGTCCCGGCGCCGTTCGCTCGGCACATACCAGAGCACGTCGCCGACTTTCAGGTTGCGCTCAGCCATTGGCGCCTCCCGTGGGCTGTACCGGCACATGGGAAGCAGGCGAGGGCTGAGCCGGTTGCGCGCGGATGGCGGCGGCGCGACGCTCGATCAATGCCGCAATTTCATCGTCGATTTCCCTGACGTAGCTGTCGAGTGCGGCCGTCAGAGCCTGCTTGGCCTCTTCCTTGGTGCCAAAGATTGAGTCCAACTC
>NZ_JBFULE010000926.1:0-1914 GCF_056400485.1 Roseateles sp. P5_B10 | reverse complement strand
TCGACGCCAGCGTGCCGGCCGATGCCGTGGGCCTGTACAGCAGTTGCGCTTCCGGCGTCCAGGGATTCGGCGTGCATCTGGAACGCGTCCCCAGCCTCGCCGACGAGCAACTCRACCGTTCACCGCTGGACGACACCCTGTCCTATGTCTTCGAGGCGTATGCGCGGCACTTCCTTTATCGCCACACGGACATCCGCGTCCCGACGTCGTTCGTCGACGGCTTTGCGCAGTACTTCTCCGCCGCGCGATTCTCGGAAAAGCAGATGGTGGTGGGCCGGGTGCCGAAGGAGATCGGTGGCTACCTGCGACTTGTCAGAGACAACCGGGTATCCAGCCTGGAATATGGCGACGTCCTGGAGGAGAAGCTCGCCAACGCCCACAACTATGCCGGACCGGGCGGGGCGCGCCTGGAGTTCGAGGCGAAGTCCTGGCTGTTGACGCACTACATGCTGTCCTCGGAAGAAAGGCGCCAGCGCCTGAACCGCTATCTCGGGCTCGTCGACCGCGGCGCCTCCCCGACGACGGCCTTCGAGCGGGCCTACGGCCTGAAGGCATCCGAGATCGGGCAGGTGATGTGGCGGTACAGCCTTCGGGGCACGGATGCCCTGCGTGTGGCACTCCCATCGCTGCCCGCCAGCCGGGTGAGGTTTCATGCGCTGCCCCGTGCGGCGGGCGAATTCGTGCTGGCGGATGCCGCCTTGAAGGCGTGCCCGAGCCGGCCAGCCGGGGAGGCGCTGTTGAAGAAGGTCGCAGGGCTGGCGGCGCAGTTCCCGAACGACGACCTGGCCCGCCTCACCTTGAGCCGGGCGCAGATCGACTGGGGCAACCCGCAGGACGCCCTGCCGGCGCTGAACGCCGTGCTGCAAGGGGAGGACGCCAATTTCGAGGCCCGCTATCTGCTGGGCATGGCGAACCTGCGCCTGGCCGAGCGCAACGAGGGCGATGCCAAGCGCGCCTATCTCCAGGCTGCTCAGGGCCACCTGCAGCGCGCCCGCGGCTTGAACCCGCAATCGCCGGAAGCTGCCTTGGCCGCCTTCAAGACCGAGGTGGCCGCCACGGATGCCCCGGACAGCGCAGCGCTGGAGGGTGTCATCTCGGCCTGGCAGACCGCACGCGAAGTCGACGCGCTCGCGCGCTCCGCTGCGCTGGCCTACGCCTATGCCGGCAATGCGGATGAGGCCCACCATACGCTCGTTTCGCTGGCGCAGAACGTGCGCGACGAGCCTTCGGCCCAATGGGCCAAGCAGTGGCAGGGCCGCCTCGAAGCGGGCGTGACCCGCGGCGACATCCTTGCGGAGATGCGTCGCAACCCAGCGCCCGACGCGCCGTTCAAGGAGTGGACCATCGACAAGAAGGACACGCTGCAAAGCGTGGAGTTCATCTCCAACGCGGAAGCCTCGGCAGCCTTCCTCGAGACCATGGCGCTTAGCGCTGGGAAGCCCGCGCAGCAGAGCCAACTGATTGCTGCCGCGCAGGGGCTGCGCATGGAAGCCATGAGGCGGCGCAAGCTCGCGCCGGACAGCACGAAAAGGAATTAGCCACGGGATTCAGCGCGGCGCGGCACGAGGGACGCTGGATGGCCAACGCACGCGGGCAGGCCCGCCCGTCCTAGCCAAAGCCGGCTTCTCAGTCCTTCAGGTTCCAGGTGATGGGCGTGATGCCGCGCAGCGTAACGGGCTTGCCATTCACCGTGCCGGGCGTGCCCTTGCAGGAAAGCACGAAGGTGACGGCCAGTCTGTCGAGCACCTTGTGCCTGCGTGACGGGCCGCTGGACTCGACCACGCGCGCTTCAGAGATGGCGCCGGAGATGTCCATCGTGAAGACGACCATCGTCGTGCCTTGCACGTCGATGTCGGGATAGGCCGGTGAGCCGCACTTGCTGAAGTCCAGTTGCAGCGGTGTGCGCACCAGCGC
>NZ_JBFULE010000925.1:0-1914 GCF_056400485.1 Roseateles sp. P5_B10 | reverse complement strand
AGGCACGGGTGCGCGGATTGAGACCGGCGGGCAGGTCGAGGTCGGTGGTCAGTTGCAGGCGGTTGCGGCGCTCCCCGGCCCGCCAGGCCGTGTGGGCGCTGGTTGCCACCCTCAGCCTCTCGGTGATGGGGCGTGGCGACAGCCATTGCAGCTCGGGCCCGCGCACGACGGTCAGGTCGGTCAGGTTCAGTTCGCTGCCGACGCCGCCTGGGCTCATCTCCAGCAGGGGCAGCACCGAGATACGCAGCGGCTCCAGCGTTATTTCATAGCGCAGCGCCGGGCCGGCCGTGGCCAGGTCGTCGCGGCCGCGCAACCAGCTCTGGCTGGAGCGGGAGTCATAGGCGCGCCAGGTCTTGCCGTCGAAGCGGGTCAGCACCGGGCCGCGGAAATAGCGCTGGTCGGGCGGCGGCAAGGCCCCCTCGAACTTCAGCCGCATCGCGATGCTCTCGTCGTTGGCGATCTCGTTCATCGCGCCGAACTCGAGCTGGTTGGACAGGCCCGTGCGGCCGATGGCTTCGGTCGGCACGCCCCACAGCGGCGCGATGCGCGGGAACAGCACGAAGAGCAGCACCATGACGGGCAGGCCMAGCGCCGTGGTGCCGGCAGCGTGCCTTGCCGCGATGCCGATGCTGGGGATGCCCGTGGGCATCTGCGCCAGCACGACGGCGGCCAGCAGCCCCCACAGCGAGGCCAGTGACCAGACCGCCATCAGCAGCGACTGCGAGTACAGGAACTGCGTCAGCACCAGGAAGAAGCCGAGGAAGAAGACGACGAAGGCATCGCGGCGCGCGCGCAGCTCCATGGTCTTGAGCGCCATCAGCATGACCAGCAGCGTGATGCCGGCCTCGCGGCCGATCAGCGTGCGAAAGGTCAGCCAGGTCAGGCCCGTGTAGACCGCGATGACGGCGGCCAGCCACCAGCGCCCAGGCAGCGGCCGCTGGCGCCAGGCCAGCGAGGCGCGCCAGGCCAGCACGACGGTGGTCAATGCGCTGCTCCACCAGGGCAGGTGGTCGGCATGCGGCGCGATGACGGCCGTGATGACGCCGAGCAGGAAGAAGCTGTCGCGCGCGTCACGCGGCAGGCGGGCCCACCAGGCAGCTAAACCATTCATGCGTCAAACCCCGCGAGGGCTTCGAGGCAAGCTTGGCGGTGGGTCGCCCCGAGGGAAGGCGTGAGGTCACGCCCCGCCATGCGCAAGCCATAGGGCTGGCCCAGGCGTTCAGCCGCCAGAACCCAGGCGGCCAGGCGCGACAGGCGTGCCTCGACATCGCGACCCTGGGTGTCACGCCAGTCCAGCCACAGGTCCTGCGCCAGCGGTGCTTCGGTTTCGCGCACCCAAAGCGGCAGGCCCTGGTCCAGCGCCAGCGCGGACTTGCGCCACAGGATCTGCTTCATCGAGTCGCCGCGGCGGTAGCTGCGCACGCCGGAGAAGTCGGTGCCGCTGGAGGACTGGCGTGTCGACGCGGCTTCGCCAGCGCCGGCCTCGGCCTGGGTGGGGAAGGGCGCCAGCACCTCCTCGGCCCGCGGGTAGACCCAGACCTTGGCTGCAGGCCGCCAATAGCTCCAGGCGCGGAAGAAGCCGAGCGGAAAGCGTGTCGTGACGATGAGGCGGGGCAGCTCGCGCAGGCCACGCTTGTCAGCCGGCAGGCGCAGTTTCAGCACCGCATGGCCCAGGGCCGGCACGTCGATCCAGGCCGGCTCGGTGGCGCCGCTGTCGAGCTGCGCGCTGACGGCGATGCCGAAGCGCGCGCTGCCCGGGTTGTGCAGGCGCAGCTCCAGCGCGTACTCGTCACCGGCGTGCACGCCCTCAGGCGCCTTCAGATCCATCTGCAGGCCGCGCAGGTTGGCGTGGGTGGTGTGCATGGACGCCAGGCCCGCGCCGGTCAGCGCAAAGGTCAGCGCGTAACCCAGACT
>NZ_JBFULE010000924.1:0-1927 GCF_056400485.1 Roseateles sp. P5_B10 | reverse complement strand
GCCGACGCGGCTGCCGAGCAGTGTTTCGGGGTCGACGCCGAGTGGCCAGCGCAAGGGTTTTCCCAGGCGAAGGCCGGTCACCCGGGCCCCCTGGATGGCACCAGCAAAGCTGCGGCGCGTGACTTCGACTTCGGGTAACTCGGGCATGAGACGGAAATCATAATCAGGCCCTGTCCAGTCGGAGTTCGAATGCCCCTGCCCACTCGCCGCGTGATCGCCGCGGCCGCCCTGTTCGCCGCCCTGCAAGCCCACGCCCAGGATGCCGTCGCACCGGCCACTCCCGCCGAGGCACCGACGAACTCGGCCATGGACGCGCCGCTGTTCTACCAGCTGCTGATCGGCGAGCTCGAGCTGCAGAGTGGCCAGGCCGGCGTCGCCTTCCAGGTGCTGCTGGACGCCGCGCGCCGCACCGGTGACGAGGAGCTGTTCAAGCGCGTCGTCAACATCGCCGTGCAGGCTCGTGCGGGTGACCAGGCCCTGATGGCCGCACGCGCCTGGGCCGAGACGGTGCCAACCTCGGCCGAGGCGCTGCAGAACTGCGTGCAGCTGCTGGCCGTCATGAACAAGCCCGCCGAAGTACCCACGCCGCTGGCGAGCTTGCTGCGCGTTGCGCCCGCTCCGCAGCGCCCCGGGCTCATCCTCGCGCTGCCCCGCCTGTTCCAGCGCTCGCCCGATCCCAAGGCCGTGCTCATGGCCCTGCGCCCGGTGCTGCAGGCCCAGGCCGGCCCGCTCAAGCCCGCCGCCCTGTACACCGAGGCCCGCCTGTCCATCAATGCCGGCGAGAACGCGCGAGCACTTGGGCTGACCCGCGAACTCAACCAGCTCGTGCCCGACAACGACGACGCGATGCAACTGGCCGTCGACCTGATGCCCACGGAGCCTCAGGCCGAAGGGCTGATCACCGCCAGGCTGCAGCAGACGCCTGATCAGCATGCGCTGCGCCAGGCCTATGCCCGCGCCCTGATCCTGGCCCAGCGCCCGGCCGACGCCGCGCGCGAATTCCGCCTGTTGACCGAGGCGACGCCCGACAACCCCGCCCCCTGGCTGGCCTTGGGCGCCACCGAGCTGGAGCTCAAGCATGCCGCCGCCGCTGAGGCCGCCCTGCGCGAAGCCCTGAAGCGGCTGGACACACCGGCCTCGGGCACCGATGCCGAGATCAAGGCCCGCACCGACGGCCGCCAGCAGGCCTGGTTGATGCTGTCCCAGGCGGCCGAGCAACGCGGCGACCTCAAGGCCGCCGAGGCGGCACTGCAAAAGGTGGACGGCAACGGACTGGAACTGCGCTACCGCCGCGCCAGCCTGCTGGCTCGACAAGGGAAGCTGCCTGAGGCCCGCAAGCTGCTGCAACCGGCGAGCGATGCCAGCGATGCCGAAGCCCGCGCCGCGCTGCTTGCCGAAGCCCAGCTGATGCGCGAGCAGCGCGACTACACGGCCTCACTGGCCGTCCTCAAGACTGCCACGACCCGCTTTCCCGCCGACGCCGACCTCGTCTACGAACAGGCCATGATGACCGAGAAGGCGGGCCGCTTCGATGAAATGGAGAGCCTCTTACGCCGGGTTATCGAGATCAAACCCGACTATCACCACGCCTACAACGCCCTGGGCTATTCGCTGGCCGAGCGCAATCTGCGCCTGCCCGAGGCCAAGGAGCTCATCGAACAGGCGCTGAAGCTGGCGCCGGGCGAGCCCTTCATCGTCGACAGCCTGGGCTGGGTCGAATTCCGCCTGGGCAACCTGCCCGAGGCCGCCAAGCTGCTGCGCCAGGCCCATACCGCCCGCCCCGACGCCGAGATCGCCGCCCATCTTGGCGAGGTGCTGTGGGCCAGCGGCGCCCAGGATGAAGCCCGCCGCGTCTTTGCAGAGGCCGCCCAGCGCGAACCTGGCAACGAGGCCCTGCGCGAGGCACTGGACCGGCTGAAGGTCAAGC
>NZ_JBFULE010000923.1:0-1929 GCF_056400485.1 Roseateles sp. P5_B10 | reverse complement strand
TCGGAAGGTTGAGCCTGTTCGTGCTCGGCGTGCCAGCTTGTGCGTCTCAACTCGAACGTTCGCCCGCTGATTCCCCCACCAGCGCTTCCCATTTCGACACCGAGCCCGTCAGTACTTCCTCGGCGCTGTTCATCCCGTCCGGCAAGCGCAGCCCCAGCCGACTCGCGGCATCGCGCAGCCGCCCGGCAGGGTCGGCAAGGTCGATGGCCGCCGCGCCGTTCTGCTTGGACAGCTTGTGCCCGTCTGCCGCCAGCACCAGCGGCGTGTGCAGATAGCGCGGTGTCGGAAAGCCAAGTGCTCGTTGCAGCGCGATCTGGCGTGGCGTGTTGTCGGCCAGGTCCTCACCGCGGACGATGTCGGTGACGCCTTGTTCGGCATCGTCGGCGACGACGGCGAGCTGGTAGGCCCAGAGGCCGTCGGCGCGCTTGAGGATGAAGTCGCCGACTTCGGTTTCGAGGTCTTGCGATTGCGAGCCCAGCCGGCGGTCCTGCCAGTTGATGCGGCCCGCGACGCGAAAGCGCCATGCCCGCACCGGCCGGCCGTGGGTGCCATTTCGGCAAGTGCCGGGGTAGATCAGTTCGCCATGCCTGGGCTTGGGGCCGGCTGCCGCTGCGATCTCGGCGCGCGTGCAGGCGCAGCCATAGGCGTGGCCGGAGGCAATCAACCGGTTCAGCGCGGCTTGATACAGCTCGCCGCGGTGCGACTGCCAGACGGGCGGCTCGTCGGGCCGCAGGCCGAGGGCATCGAGCTGGCCGAGGATGACCTCGTCCATGCCCGGCGGGCAGCGCGGGCCGTCGACGTCTTCGATGCGCACCAGCCACTCGCCGCCGTGGGCGCGGGCATCCAGCCAGCTCGCCAGCGCCGCCACCAGCGAGCCGGCGTGCAGCGGGCCGGTGGGCGAGGGCGCGAATCGACCTCGATAGCTCATCAGAGCAGCAGCCCCTCGTGCTGTTCGAGCAGTGCCTTGCGCGTCGTCTCGCTGCGCAGCTTGTCCAGCCACCATGCCAGCGCCTTGCCCGGCACAGGGCCGGTGTCGCGCCAGGCGTAGTGCATCTTGCCGGTGCGCCGGCCTTCGTAGGTGGCCTTGCGCACCAGGCGGCCGGCCTCGATGTGGCGCCGCACGATGGGCACCGGCAGGGAGCCGCAGCCCAGGCCGCGCATCATGGCCTCCAGCTTGATGGCCAGCGAYGGCACGGTCAGCACGTCCTGGCCTGGCAGCAGACCGACGCTGAGCGGCGCCATCAGCCGGGCGCTGTCAGCCACGGCAACGATGCGGTGCTCGGCGATCTGGCTTGCGCTGAGCGGCTCGGGCAGGCTGGCCAGCGGATGGTGGGGCGCAATGCAGAAGGCGAACTCCAGCTCTCCCGCGAACTCACAGTGAATGCCGCTGTTCTGCAGCTGCCCCGGTACACCGACTGCTATGTCGGCCTGGCCATGCAGCAAGGCCTCCCAGGTGCCGGCCAGCACCTCCACGCGCAGCTTGAGCCGGGTCGGCGGTGGGCCGCCACCGTCGATCTTCTCGGCGTAGAAGGCTTCCATCAGATCGAACAGGGCCCGGCGGGCGACGGCGTCATCGACGGCCAGCGTCAGCTCGCTTTCCCAGCCGGTGGAGATGCGCCGCACGCGGTTGGCCACGGCGTCCAGTTCCTGCAGCAGGCGCCTGCCCTCGTGCAGCAGCTCCTGGCCGGCCGCTGTCAGCACGGCCTGGCGGGAGCTGCGGTCAAAGAGCAGCACGTCGAGCGCGTCTTCCAGCTGGCGCACGGAATAGGTCAGCGCCGACGGCACCCGACCCATCTCGCGAGCCGCGGCGGCGAAGCTGCCCGTGCGGGCGATGGTGTCCATCATGGACAGGGCTTCCGGGGTCAGTGCGCGGCGTTTGTCCTGAGGATTCGGCATGCGTTCAGTCTATTTGAATGATGTCCTCAACGC
>NZ_JBFULE010000922.1:0-1932 GCF_056400485.1 Roseateles sp. P5_B10 | reverse complement strand
GTCTTTCACAATCACTCCCAGCACGACGCCGACGTGCTCGAGGTCGGCGATCCGGCTGACGACACCGCCCAGGGCGCTGTGACGGCCTTCCTCGCCTGGCTGCCGGCCGGCTTGACCTTGCCGGTGGGCGAGGGCGGCGATCACCCTGCCGCGACCTACCTCGATTGGCGCGACCGTGTCGTCGCGCCGCCGTTGACCCCTCCTCGCGGCTGATCGACAGGCGCCTTCGCGTGCCATGGCGCTTGCTGCGCCAATCCGATCCCCTGACTTCCGCCCGTCCTGACCGGACCCAGCGGTGCCCGCGTGCGCGCAGGCTTGCCGAGAACTCCCATGTCCAAACATTGCCGCTTCCAGCCGACGCTGCTGGCCGCCGCCTGCCTGCTCGCCGTCTCCGCAGCCCAGGCCGAACCCTCAGCCGTGCTTGAAAAGGTCGAGATCACCGGCCGCCATTACGACAACGCCATCGGCAGCACCGATGCCGCGTCGCAGGGCACCATCCGCGCCGAGCTGCTGAAGAGCCGCCCCGCGCTGCGCCCGGGCGAGGTGCTGGAGTTCGTGCCCGGCCTCATCGTCACGCAGCATTCGGGTGACGGCAAGGCCAACCAGTACTTCCTGCGCGGCTTCAACCTTGACCATGGCACCGACTTCGCCACCACCGTCAACGGCCTGCCGGTCAACATGCCGTCCCACGGCCACGGCCAGGGCTATTCGGACCTGAACTTCCTGATTCCCGAACTGGTGGACCGCATCGAGTACCGCAAGGGCCCGTACTTTGCGAAGAACGGCGACTTCGCCGCCGCCGGCTCGGCCGACATCGCCTACCGCAACACGCTGGACGAAAGCTTCGCCGCATTGACGCTGGGCCAGCGCCAGTTCCAGCGCTTTGTCGGCGCCGGCTTCACGCACCTGGGCGAGATGCATCTGCTGGGCGCCATCGAGGTGCAGCACAACGACGGGCCATGGCAGTTGCCCGAACACCTGCGCAAGACAAACGGTGTGCTGATTCTTTCGGGTGGCACGCGCGCCGAGGGCTGGAGCACGAGCCTGATGGCCTATGACGCCCGGTGGACATCGACCGACCAGGTGCCCGAGCGTCTCATCACAGCCGGCACCTTCAACGGCCAGCCCTTCGGCCGCTTCGATGCCATCGACAAGAGCGACGGCGGCGAGACGCGCCGCAGCAGCCTGTCCGGTGAATGGCATCGCAATACCGGCAGCGAGGCTACCAACGTCGCGGCCTACGCGATGAACTACCGGCTCAAGCTCTTCTCCAACTTCACCTACGCGCTGKAGCGGCCCGACGACGGCGACCAGTTCCTGCAGCAGGACAAGCGCAGCGTCTACGGCGTGAACGCCAGCCACGCCGTCGACCACCGCCTGGGCGACCTGCCTGCCCGCAGCGAGATCGGCCTGCAGCTGCGCCATGACCGCATCCGCGTCGGCCTTTACGACACCGTGGAGCGCCGCATCACCGCAACGACGCGCGACGACGAGGTGCGCGAGACCGAGCTTGGCGTCTACGGCCAGACCTCGGTCGAGCTGACGCCCTGGCTGCGCGGCGTCGTCGGCCTGCGCGCGGACGAGGCGCGCTTCAAGGTGCATAGCTACAGCAACGCCGCCAACTCCGGCAGCGCCTCGGCCCACCTGCTGTCGCCCAAGTTCTCGCTGATCGCCGGGCCGTGGGCCAAGACTGAGTTCTTCTTCAACGCGGGCCGCGGCTTTCACAGCAATGACGCGCGCGGCACGACGGCCACCATCGACCCCAAGACCGGAGACGCGGTCGACAAGGTGTCGGGTCTTGTCGCGGCGCGCGGCCTGGAGCTGGGTGCACGGACCGAATGGGTGCCGGGCCTGCAGAGTTCGGTCGCGATCTGGAAGCTGGACTTCGACTCCGAACTCGTCTATGTGGGCGACGCGGGCGCGACCGAGGCC
>NZ_JBFULE010000921.1:0-1942 GCF_056400485.1 Roseateles sp. P5_B10 | reverse complement strand
CTTCAGGTCTTTCGCCTTGCCGACGTAGAGCACCTCGCCCTTGGCATCGAAATAGCGGTAGACGCCCGGCAGGGCCGGCAGCGCATTGACTTCGGTCAGCAGCCTTTCGCGGCCCTCGCGCGCGGCGGCCTCCACCTCGGCGGTGCGCTGCTTTTCGGCGGTGGCGATGGCGGCCCGCTCGGCCACCTGCTCAGATTGCTGCGGATCACCGGCATCGGTGTTGGAAGGGGTCGTACTCGACATGGCTGGAATTGTGGCCTGGGAGAATCGGGGCATGAGAGCGCCGATGCTTTGGGACATCTTCTGCCGCGTCATCGACAACCATGGCGATCTGGGCGTCTGCTGGCGGCTGGCACGCGACCTCGCGGCGCGCGGCGATGAGGCCAGGCTGTGGATCGATGAGCCGTCGGCCCTGGCCTGGATGGCACCGGACCGCCCCGCCGCCATCGACGTGCGCGCCTGGCCCGAGGGCGACGTGCTCGAGCAGCCCGGCGACATCGTCATCGAGGCCTTTGGCTGCGAACTGCCGCCGGCCTTTGCGGCCCGCATGGCCGCGCGCCAGCAGCCAGCGCGGTGGATCAATCTCGAATACCTCAGCGCCGAGGACTATGTCGAGCGCAGCCATGGCCTGGCCTCACCGCAGTTCAGCGGCCCTGGCGCGGGGCTGACCAAGCACTTCTTCTACCCCGGCTTCACGCCACGCACCGGCGGCCTGCTGCGCGAACCGGGTTTGTTGGAGCGCATCGCCGGCTTCGATGGCACGGCCTGGCTGGCTGAGCGGGGCTGGTCGCCGCTGCCTGGCGAGCGCGTCGTCAGCCTGTTCGCCTATGCCAATGCGGCCCTGCCGGCTCTGCTCGACGCGCTGGGCAACGAGCCCACGCTGCTGCTCGCCTGCCCCGGCCCGCTGCAGGCACAGGTTCACGAACGCCCAGGCTTGCGCACCATCGCCCTGCCCTATCTGGCCCAGGACGACTACGACCGGTTGCTCTGGGCCTGCGATCTGAATTTCGTGCGCGGCGAGGACTCGTTCGTGCGCGCGCAATGGGCCGGCAAGCCTTTCGTCTGGCATATCTATCCCCAGCACGACGACGCCCATCACGCCAAGCTCGAAGCCTTCATGGCGCGTGCCGAACTGCCTGCATCCTGGCGCGCGGTCTGGCGTGGCTGGAACGGCCTGACTCCCTTACCCGCCTCGCTCACCGGCCTGGACGAGGCCGCCGAGCAAGCGCCGAGGTGGCGTGCGCAATTGGCGGCGCAGCCCGACCTGCTGACGCAGCTGCAGGGCTTCTTAGGGGTTTCCAGCTAGAATGACGGGCTTTGCCGCGCCAACCCGAGACGGGTTCTCCTGGAGTCTGGTGCGCCGTCCAGCCGGAATCTCCGGCGCCTCACACCGCAATTCACCATGAAACTCGCTCAAGAAATCCGCGCCGGCAACGTGATCATGCAGGGCAAGGACCCGATGGTCGTCCTGAAGACCGAATACAGCCGTGGTGGCCGTGGAGCTGCCACCGTGCGCATCAAGATGAAGAACCTGCTGAACGGCGCGGGTGCCGAGCTGGTCTTCAAGGCCGACGACAAGATGGAGCAGATCATCCTAGACAAGAAGGAGTGCACCTACACCTACTTCGCCGACCCGATGTATGTCTTCATGGACACCGAGTACAACCAGTACGAAGTCGAGTCCGAGAACATGGGTGACGCTCTGTCCTACCTCGAAGACAGCATGGCCGCGGAAGTGACCTTCTACGACGGCAAAGCCATCTCCATCGAACTGCCCACCAGCGTCGTGCGCGAGATCGAGACCGAGCCGGCCGCCAAGGGCGACACCTCGGGCAAGGTCATGAAGCCCGCCCGCCTGAAGGGCACCGGCTTCGAGATCTCCGTGCCGGCGTTCGTCGAGAACGGCGACAAGATCGAAATCGACACCCGCACCCACGAGTAC
>NZ_JBFULE010000920.1:0-1945 GCF_056400485.1 Roseateles sp. P5_B10 | reverse complement strand
GTCACTGATCTTCGGGAAGTACGAGACCAGGTCGCCGATGCCAACCGGCGTGCTGCTGGCCTGAGCCAGGCGGTTGAACACGGCCAGCACGTCGCGCTGGATGCGCGTGGCGCGGGCATCGATGCGGCGCCATGCGTCGATGGGGATGCCGGCGGCGTTGCCGACCAGCACCGCTTGGGAGGCCAGCGCGAGCTGCGTGGTGTTGAAGCCTGCGCGGGCCGCGTTGATGGCCAGTTCTTGATCTTCGGTGAAGCGAAGCATGTTGTTGCCTTCCTGTTCTTACGGCTTGACGTAGGGCATGCAGATCTCGATGTCCCCGAGATCGCCGGCCGACTTCGCACCGGAGAACCGGGTGAAGCCGATCACGACGCCAGCGGACGCGGCTGCGGCACCTCGGCCGGCGGCTGCGACGACAACCTCCTGCCCCCAGGTGTAGGTGGCTGCGGCCATGGCGACCTGGTAGGTCTGGCCCGGCTCCAGCACGGCAGCGATGCCGCTGTCACCCGAGGCGTAGGCCGTCAGCAGCGGATCGGTGGCGGTGAAGAACGCAGCCGAGGCGGCGTAGTAGTCGCGGTCGATCAGCAGACGCAGGTTCGGGCCGAAGGCGGTCGCCGCGGTCAGCGCCGTGGCGCTCTCGGTGACGAACGTGCACGGGAGATAGGCACCGGCGACGGTCTTGTCGCTGATGGTCTTGAGGTTGCGGTCCGCCGGACCACGATAGGCGCGCGATGCCATTACTTCTTCTCCTCGATGTGGGCGTTGAGCGAGTAGCCCTTGAACTCGTCGCCGGGCTTGGTCTCGCCGCCGTTGCCGACCACGACCGGAGCGGCCTTGGCCTTCAGCTCCTGCAGGCGGGCCAGGGGCATGGCSTTGAAGTCGTCGGCGGTGAGCGAACTGTTGACGGCAAGCTCGGTGGCCAGCTTGTCGCGCTCGGCGTTCTGCGCGGCCTGGGCCGTGGCCTCGTGCTCGGCGATCTTGCTGTTGGCGGCGGTCAGCTTCTCGTTCGCCGCGTTGAGCGCGGCGACGTGGGGCTTCGCCTTCAGCGCCTCGAAGGCGCCCAGCAACTGCGCGTCGGTCATCGCCGCGACGCCGCTGATACCGGCTGCATTGAGCGCGGCGATGATGGTTTCTTTCACTTGATCGACCTCTTGGCGGTTGGTGATGGGGACGTACTCGATCTTTCGGACCACTTCTTCAGCGGTTCCTGAAAATGCTAGGGAGCCGTCAGAACCGACCGAGTAGTCCTGGCGCCACGTCTTGCCGAGGCCATCGGACCAAACGGCGTAGCGGTCATAGACCTCGCGCAGCCAGGCTTCCTTGGGAAGCAGGGCATATAGGCCGCTGCTGATCTGGTCGAACGACAGTTCGGTCGAGCCGTTCCAGATCAGGCGCTTGAGGCTGGCAAGCAGTCCTTTCGAGCGCTGGTCCTCGGGCTCCACGTTGACCGTGAAAACCTCGATCTGTTCTTCCTGGCCGGCCTCGTTCAGGAACATGCCCACGCCGTCTTCTGGCGTGCCCGCGCCGCGCTCGTTGAGAAGGATGGCGAGGTGGTCGTAGCGCAGGTTCGTCGCGATGGTCTGGTACTTCTTGCCGCCTGCTTCGCCGTTCGTGGCGATGGGTTCGAAGAACAGGCCGGTGCTGACATGGATCGGGTCGGCGTTGGTGCCGGCAATGGCGGCGTCCAAGCGCTCGACCAGCTTCAGGCCGTCGGGGTGCGCGCGGGCCTGCGCCTCATTGATGACGATGTCCGACAGCGTGCGTCCGCCGGTGTGGCGGGCATTGCGGCAGATGGCGCCGATGTAGCTGGTCAGCAGGGCGTCGCCGTTCAAGGCGCTGATCGCCTGGCCGGCGGCGTTCTTCGGGTGGCCGGCCGGGGCGGGCTTCCCCTCCATCGTCCCGGCGCCGGCGGCCAGCTGGTCGGCCGGGTACAGCACCGAATTCATGA
>NZ_JBFULE010000919.1:0-1946 GCF_056400485.1 Roseateles sp. P5_B10 | reverse complement strand
GAATACCTCGAACTCGGCAGAGTGTGGCAATACCTTCTGGTGGCCGGCCTCTTCGCATGGTTCGCACTGCTGTGGACCCTGGTGCGCCCCCACGCGCTCGCAAACCCCACGGTGCGGCCCATCGTCAGGATGTTCCTGGTCGCCGCCATCGCGATTCCGCTGTTCTACATTCCGGCGCTGTTCATTGGTGCCAAGGCCAACTACACGGTGGTCGACACCTGGCGCTTCTGGATCATCCATCTGTGGGTCGAAGGCTTCTTCGAGTTCTTCGCCACGACCGTGGTGGCGCTCACGTTCTTCCAGCTCGGCCTGGCTCGCCGCAATGTGGCCTTGCGCGTGATCTATCTCGACGCGATCCTGTATTTTCTCGGTGGCCTGATGGGCACCGGCCATCACTGGTACTTCACCGGCCAGAGCAACTTCAACATGGCCTTGTCAGCCTTGTTCTCGGCCCTCGAGGTGGTTCCGTTGACCTTGCTGACACTCGACGCATGGGACTTCGTGCGCACCACGCGCGGCGTGCGCGACGCCACGGGCAAAGCCATCGAGATCCCGCACAAGTGGGCCTTCTATTTCCTGATGGCGGTCGGCTTCTGGAACTTCGTCGGCGCGGGGATGCTCGGCTTCCTGATCAACCTGCCGATCGTCAGCTACTACGAAGTCGGCACGCTGCTGACGCCCGCCCACGGGCACTCGGCCATGATGGGTGTCTTCGGCATGCTGGGGATCGCGCTGATGGTCTTCGTGCTGCGCCAGACCAGCGATGACTCACGTTGGCCTGCGATCGAAAGGTATGTCCGGGTCGCGTTCTGGGGCACCAACGGCGGCTTGGCTCTGATGGTGGGCCTGAGCCTGTTCCCGGCGGGGCTGCTGCAGCTGTGGGACGTCCTGCACAACGGCTACTGGCATGCCCGCAGCCTGGACTACATCGCCAGCGAACGTTCGCAGCTGCTCGAATGGATGCGCATGYCGGGCGACGTGGTGTTCATCGTGTTCGGGGCCGTGCCGCTGGTGATCGCGTCGGTCAAGGCGTACCTTGGCGTGCGGGAGGGCGCCAAGTCGATACGCCCATTGCTCGTCCCCGCGAAGCTGCCGGTGTAGTGCTTGTGATCGCGCCCGCCCTGCCCGCTGCAGGCATGACGGGCACGGTACGCGACCGTGCGACAGCGCACGGACCCGGACGATCGCACCGCACAAACTAGGGCTGACAGCTCCGGCCGCACAAACGCTTCGCACGACTTTGAAGGACCCCATGCAGATCTTGCTCCACACTGACCCCAACACCGACGGCAGCGCGGCGATGACCGACCATCTCGACGCGGTCGTCAATGCCGCACTCGGGCGCTTTGGCGAACGCGTCACGCGCGTCGAAGTTCATCTGTCCGACGCGAACAGCCGGGCCAAGTCTGGAACCGACGACATTCATTGCATGCTCGATGCACGGCTCAGCGGCGAAGAGGCCATCGTCGTGAACGACAGCGCCGCCAACGCGCACCAGGCCATCGCCGGAGCGGTGCACAAGCTCAAACGCGCAGTCGGTGCTGCGATTGCCAAGCATCATCCACGGCATCAACCCGTGCACCCCTGACGGCCTTCGCTTCGTCGCTGCCGGTGGCGAAGCGCCGACGCGGCGTCACGGACCTGCTCCTGATGCGTGGCGCAGAACAGGCTGTCCTTCATATCAGCGAGCAAAGCGTCGGGCCGTGGCGCTGTGGGCTTCTATCTCGACCACGTGGGCATGGAGGTCGATCTGCACCACCGCGCGTGGGTCGACTTTCCGCAGCGCCCTCGTCACAGCGGCGACGCAGCGGGCGTTGATCATGTCGCTCACCCGAAATGCAACCATCATGACGAGTCTGAAGTGCCGGATTCATGCATCGAGCCGATCTGCACCGCCCGCTGGCGGATCAAGATAGAGCGCCTCGAAGGCATCGCAGGGCAGCGGC
>NZ_JBFULE010000918.1:0-1946 GCF_056400485.1 Roseateles sp. P5_B10 | reverse complement strand
GCACTGAAGGCCGCTGGCATCACCGCCGCCGACCTGGACTGGATCGAACTGAACGAGGCCTTCGCCGCGCAGTCGCTGGCCGTGCTGAACGACCTCGACAGCAAGGGTATCGTGCTCGACCGCAGCAAGGTCAACCCCAACGGCGGCGCGATCGCGCTGGGCCACCCGTTGGGCGCCACCGGCGCCATCCGTGCGGCCTCGGTCATCCACAACCTGCGCCGCACCGGTGGCAAGTACGGCATGGTGACAATGTGCGTCGGCGCCGGCCAAGGCGCAGCAGGCATCTTCGAAAGGCTGTAAACCATGGATCGTCGCCGCGCGCTCAAGACCACCACGGTGTTGCTCGCGGCGACCCCGCTGGCCGCCTGCACGGGCAAGTTGAAGACCTTTGCGACGTGGAAGGACGGTCAGCAGGCCGTGCTCGATCTGCTGTTCGCGCCCAAGGTCGTGCAGGACAACCCCTGGAACCTCAGCCAGGTCATGCAGCATCTGGCCCAGAGCATCGAGTTCTCGATGCAGGGCTTCCCGGCGCTCAAGGGCGCCTGGTTCCGCTCGTCCATCGGCTCGGCGGCCTTCGCGGTATTCAATGCGCGCGGTGCGATGAGCCACAGCCTGGACGAGCCCATTCCCGGCGCGCCGGCGCTGGACGCCTCACAGGCGCTGAAGACCTCGGTGCAGCGCCTGTTGGATGCCATGGACGCGTTCACGCAATTCAACGGCACACTGCGGCCTCATTTCGCCTACGGTGAGCTGACCAAGCCGCAGTACGAGCGAGCCCATTTGATGCACCTGGCCAATCACTGGACGCAGTTCCACGCCAAGACGGCTGTCGCGTGAGCCCCTCGCCCAGTCTCGCTCCGCTGAACGCGGGCCAGCCCGATCGGTCCCCCGAGGGGACGGCGATGCTTGCCGGCTCGACCGGCAAGCACATCGCCAGAGCGGGCCGGCTAGGGAGCGGCCCGGCGCTCGACCCGCCGACAATACAAGCAGCCCCGACAGGAGACTGAAATGACCATCAAGAGCTACACCGTCAACGGCGTCGCGACCCTCGAGATCGCCCGCCCCGAGAAGAAGAACGCGATCACCCAGGCGATGTACCAGGCCATGGCCGACGCGCTGCGCGCGGCCGATGCCGATCCGGCCGTGCGCGCGGTGCTGATCACCGGCCAGCCGGGCATCTTCACGTCGGGCAATGACCTGGAAGACTTCATGGCCGGCCCGACGCGGGGTGAAGATGCACCGACCTTCCAGTTCATGCATGCGCTGGTGGACAGCACCAAGCCCGTGATCGCTGCCGTGACCGGTGCGGCCATCGGCATCGGTACCACCATGCTGCTGCACTGCGACTTCGTCTTCGTCGCCGATGACGCCCGACTGGCCATGCCCTTCGTCGCCTTGGGCCTGGTGCCCGAGTTTGCGTCCAGCGTCGTGCTGCCCCAGCTGATCGGCAACCGCCGCGCGGCCGAAAAGCTGCTGCTGGGCGACCCCTTCACCGGTGAGCAGGCCGTCGAATGCGGCATCGCCAACCGCGTGCTGCCGGGTTCCGAAGTGCTGAACCACGCACGCCGCATCGCTGAACGGTTCAACAACCTCGCGCCGGGAGCGGTGCGCGACAGCAAGAAGCTGATCCGCGATGCCCAGCGCGACGCCGTCAAGGCCGCCATCACGCGTGAAGCCGAGATCTTCGGTGCCCGCCTGCGCAGCCCCGAGGCGATGGAGGCTTTCCAGGCCTTCTTCCAGAAACGTGTGCCGGACTTTTCCAAATTCTCCTGAAGCTTTCAAAGATCTCACTCGGCCCACTGCTGATTTGGCAGGGGCGCCGAGTCCGTGCGACGGCGCTGCGTTTGCCCGAGGCGGCCGGCCCGCGTTGGGCCGAAGGCTCGACGTTGCGGCTGCTGATCGTCGGCGACTCGTCCGCCGCTGGAGTCGGTGCCGCGCATCAGGAC
>NZ_JBFULE010000917.1:0-1959 GCF_056400485.1 Roseateles sp. P5_B10 | reverse complement strand
GCTGTCCGACATCGGCTTGTCGGTCTTGCCGAGCTGGTTCTTCAGCGCCTGGTCGAGGATGCGCTTTTGCTCGTCGTTGAGCTTGGCCGAGCCCTTGAGCTGCTTCAGCTCGGTGCCCGTCGAGCCGAACTTTGCGGTGCCGCTGTCGACATTGGCCTTGCGCGCTACCGCCCTGGCGCAGTCGGCCACGGCAGTCTTGAATTCCGGCAAGGCCTTGATGGCGTCGACATAGGCCGTGATGGTCTTGGGGTCGGCGGGCAGCTTGGCCTTGGCCTGGGTGACCGCATCGAATGCGGCCGTCAATCCGCTCGGTGCCGTGGCCGGCAGGGCCTTGAGCGCCTTGTCGATCTCCGCCTTGGTGTCGTCGTATTTCTTTTTCAGCTGCTGCATGGCCTTGGTCTCGGCCTTGAGGTAGTCAGCCACCTTACTGCCCAGCACGTCCAGGGCCTTGGCAGCCCGGACATAGTCCTGCAGGTTCTTGGGGTCAGCCACCAGTCCATTGCGGGCGCTCTGCACGGCGGCATGCGCTGATTCCACGCCGGGCGGTGCCGCACCGGGCACCTTGGCCAGATCGCCCTGCTCGAGCTTGAGCTTGGCGGCGTCGTACTTGCCCTTGGCCGTGACCACCGGGTCGCCCTTCGTGGGCTTCGCATMGACCGACTCCAGCACCTCGCGCACGGCGGTCCGGGCGCCTCCTCGCTTGGGCAACTGGTCGGGCGGCGTGGACATGGGGAGCGCTCCTTCGGGGCGTCAAGGCCGCAGGGCCTCCGGCGGGATGGGGCGCGAGGATAGGAGCTCCCCGTAACAACGGTCAAGCCAGGACGCCGGCATCACGCAGGAGTTCCAACGGCGATGCCGGGCGTCAGCAGGCGCTCCAGCAACTGCCGCACGCTGGTGATCTGGCTGCCGAAGGGCAGCCCGCCACGGCCGCGGAAGAACAGACCCTTGTTGACCTCGCCCCGCAATGCCGACCCCAGGCGCTGGTCAATGCAGAACTGGCCCCAGCCCTTGAGGCCGTCGCGCAGGCCGCACTGGCTCAAGCAGTCGAAGGCCATCGTGCAGCGCTGCTTGAGCTGGGCCACGGCCTGCAGCCTTTCCTCGGCCTTCAGGTATTTGCGAAGCCACGGCGTCATCACCGCGCGGGCGGGCAGGCCGGCCACGCTGGTGAACTCGACCAGGTCCTCGTCACGCGCTTCCACCAGCACCTGCTTGAAGTTGGGGTGGGCGTCGCACTCCTCGGTGGCGACGAAGGCCGTGCCGAGCTGGGCCGCGTCGGCGCCCAGGGACTGCAGGCGCTGGATGTCCTCGCAGCAGCGCACGCCGCCGGCGGCGATCAGCGGCACCTGGCCCTCCACGCCAGCGTCGCGGATCAGCTGGCGCACCGCAGGCAGCACGGTCTCGAAGTCGAAGCGCGCGTCGCCCAGGTCGGCCACGCGCGCCGCGCCCAGGTGGCCGGCGGCATGGCCCGGGTGCTCGATGATGATGGCGCTGGGGATGCGCTGGCGCCGCTCCCATTTGCGCCACAGCAGCGCCACGCCGCGCGCGTCGCTGAGGATGGGCACGAGGGCCGTGTTGGGGTGGTCCTGGGCCAGCTCGGGCAGGTCCAGCGGCAGGCCGGCACCCACCACCAGCGCGTCCACGCCCTCCTGCAGCGCGGTGCGCACCGAGGCCGCGTAGTCGCTCACCGCGCGCATCACGTTGACGGCCAGCACGCCGCGGCCGCCGGCAATCTCGCGGGCCTGGCGGATCTCGCGCGCCAGCGCCTCCTGGTTGGCCTGCTGGATGACGGTCTTCTTGTTCTCGTCGCTATCGCGCATGCCTTCGCTGCGGGCCATCAGGTCGGGGTGGTGGCGGCGCAGGTCCACCGAGGCGATGGTGCCCCAGGCGCCCTGGGCGGCGACGCTGCCGGCCAGCCGGTGGGCCGAGATGCCCACACCCATGCCGCCCTGCACGATGGGC
>NZ_JBFULE010000916.1:0-1969 GCF_056400485.1 Roseateles sp. P5_B10 | reverse complement strand
GTCAGCGACGTGGACAGCAGGCCCAGGTCGGTCAGGCCCTGGATGTTGGAGTGGCCGCGCAGCGCATTCATGCCGCCGCCGGGCAGGCCGATGTTGCCCAGCAGCAGCTGCATGATGGCGCCGGTGCGGATCATCTGCGAGCCCTGGCTGTGCTGTGTCCAGCCCAGGGCGTACATGATGGTCATGACCTTGTTGGGCCTGGACGTCTCCGCGATCATTTCGCAGACCTTGAGGAACTTGTCCTTGGGCGTGCCGGTGATCTTGCTGACCTGCTCGGGCGAGTAGCGCGAGTAGTGCGCCTTCATGATGTTGAGCACGCAGCGCGGGTGCTCCAGCGTCGGGTCGACCTTGGCGAAGCCCTTGTCGTCGAGCTCGTAGCCCCAGCTCTTGTTGTCGTAGCGGCGCTTGGCCTCGTCGTAGCCGCTGAAGATGCCGGCCTCGAACTTGTAGTCCTCACCGACGATGAAGCTGGCGTTGGTGTAGGCCTTGACGTACTCGGTCTGGATCTTGTTGTTGGTCAGCAGGTAGTTGATGACGCCGCCCAGGAAGGCGATGTCAGAGCCCGCGCGGATGGGCGCGTAGTAGTCGCTCATGGCGGCCGAGCGCGTGAAGCGCGGGTCCACGACGATGAGCTTGGCCTTGTTGTGGTGCTTGGCCTCGATGACCCACTTGAAACCACACGGGTGGGCCTCGGCGGCATTGCCGCCCATGATGAGTACCAGGTCTGCGTTCTTGATGTCCACCCAGTGGTTGGTCATCGCGCCGCGGCCAAACGTCGGGGCCAGACTGGCCACCGTCGGGCCGTGTCAAACACGTGCCTGGTTGTCGAATGCGAGCATCCCCATCGAGCGCATCGCCTTGTGGGTGATGTAGCCCGCTTCGTTGGAGGATGCGGAGGCGCAGAGCATGCCGGTGGTCAGCCAGCGGTTCACCGTCTTGCCGTCGGCGTTCTGGGCGACGAAGTTCGCGTCGCGGTCGGCCTTCATCAGCTTGACAAGGCGGTCCATGGCCTCATCCCAGCCAACGCGCTTCCATTCCTTGCTGCCCGGCTCGCGGATCTCAGGCCACTTCAGCCGGTTGGGGCTGTGCACGAAGTCCAGCAGCCCGGCGCCCTTGGGGCACAGCGTGCCGCGGTTGACCGGGTGGTCCGGGTCGCCCTCGATGTGGATGATGGACGACGTGACGTTTTTCGCCTTGTCGCCCAACGAATACATGATGACGCCGCAGCCCACCGAGCAGTAGGGGCAGGTGTTGCGGGTCTCGGTTGCCCGGGCAAGCTTGAAGTTGCGCGCCTCGGCCAGGGCGGCCGTTGGCGAGAACCCCAGGGCCACCAGGCTGGACGCTGCCAGCCCCGCGCCGCTCACCCGGAAGAAAGCCCTCCGGTTCATGTCCATTCGGCTGTCTCCTGCGGGCAGGGCCCGCTCTTGTGCAGGAACGAATCACACGGGCGGCCGTCGTTGGCCGCCGTGACCTGATTTCTTCACAAAGGAGAGCCATTGTCCAGGGCGGGCAACCCGGGGGACTAAAGCGCTCAGGTATGCCAGGCTTTCAACTGATCCGCGGATCTTCTGCCGAAGACCGGTCGGACTGACCGACCTTGAGCACGAGAAGCATTTCAGCAAACGACACGAAACCGAACACCGACAGCATGGAGCCCAGGATCTTCCAGCCGATCAGACTGTTGCCGAAGATCGAGCCAAAGAGGCCATCGACCAGATGCACTGAAGCCCGGCTGCTTGCGCCCGCATCATTGCGACCGAAATACGTGAAATAGAGAAACGCCGCGCCAATCCCAAACATCAGCGCCAGCAAAAAAAACGTCTGCGCGTTCAGCTTGGGCTCACGAACCTTGCGCCAGGGCTCGCTGCTTTGGGCGTACTCCTCACGCAGCTCCTGGCGGCGTGCCCGATAAGCGGCGCTGACATCGTCACGACGGCGCCAAAGCCAGGCCAGCAATGCGAGTGCGGAC
>NZ_JBFULE010000915.1:0-1972 GCF_056400485.1 Roseateles sp. P5_B10 | reverse complement strand
CTCCATGGGCGGCCTGGTCTGCCGCGCCTTCCTGCAGAACGTGGCGCTGGACACCGAGAAGGTCGCCAAGCACGTCGACAAGTTCTTCACCTATGCGACGCCCCACAACGGCATCGACGTGCTGGGCCAGAACATCCCGTCCTGGCTGAGCGTCAACGACATCTCCAACTTTGACCGCGACAAGCGCATGCCGGCCTACCTCGACCTGGCCACGGCTGCCAAGAAGCACAAGCGCGTCGACCTCATCCCTGAGGCCCGCTTCCCGTCGCGGCGCGTCTTCACGCTGGTGGGCACCAACCGGCTGGACTACGAAGCCGCGGCCGGCGTGTCGCGCAGCTTCGTCGGCCATGGCAGCGATGGCCTCGTCAAGATCGAGAACGCGACGCTGTGCGGCCTGGACGCCAAGGGCAACATCACC
This sequence comes from Roseateles sp. P5_B10, assembly GCF_056400485.1. Classification (NCBI taxonomy): domain Bacteria; kingdom Pseudomonadati; phylum Pseudomonadota; class Betaproteobacteria; order Burkholderiales; family Sphaerotilaceae; genus Roseateles; species Roseateles sp. P5_B10. The sequence continues at coordinate 1,554 of NZ_JBFULE010000915.1, read as the reverse complement.
GACCAGTGTGCCAAGGCCTTCGTCTACCGCGCCCACTCGGGCTATTTCGGCATCGTCAACAGCGAGGAGGGTTTCCAGAACCTGGCCCGCTTCCTGTTCGGCGACGTGCGGGTGGACCTGTGGCTGGAGATCGACGACATCCGCCTGCCCGACAAGGTGCAGGAGGAGGCCGACGCCGGCCGGGCCGTCAATGCCCTCTACCAGATCGAGGTGCAGGCTTCGCCACGCGGCAAGCTCTGGTACCTGACGCGGCGCACCACGGAGGAGGATTCCGTCGCCTGCGTGGCCCAGGCCGATTGGAAGAAAAACGCCAGCCTCTACCTCAGCAGCGTCTTCCTCGCCAACCGGGCCAAGATCAACCCGCGCCGCAAGTCGCTCGCCTATGGCATGACGCTGGGCGTGCGCGTGCCTGACTACGAAATCGAAAAGCGCCTGTGGCTCAACGAGCACTTCGAGGGCGGCTATCTGTTCCGCAATGCGCTGATCCTGGAGATGGTGCCGCCGGCCAACGAGGGCGAGGCCTGGAAGGTCAAGTACGCCTGGCAGGACGCGGGCGTGTCCATGGCCGACACCGAGATCGCGGCCAAGCAGCTGAAGTCGGGCCGCATCGAGGTCAGCGTGCCTTTTGACAGCAGCGCGGTCGCCACCAACGGCAAGATGAAGCCCACCAACCCCGGCATCCGCGGGCGGCTGCGCTTCGAGATCGAGGGCTGGAACGTGGACGCGAGCTGAGTCAGCGAAGGCGACGGCGCCAGGCCAGGCCGGCGGCGCCGGCCAGCAGCAGCGCCCAGCTGGCAGGTTCGGGCACGGCGGTAATCTGGTAGACGAAGCTGTGGTCGTTGTAGTTGAAATCACCGCCGCTGGGCAGGTCCTCGAAGGCGAGGTTGGTGCCGGCCGGCACCTTGGCGTCGCCGGCAAACGGCGCGGCCCAGACATGGTTGACGCCATCGCTGTTCAGGCTGACGTCGCTGTAATAGCGCGCCGCACCGCTGTTGGCATCGATGAAGAACACCAGGCTGTCACCGGCCGACACGGCGCCCAGCACAAAGGTCTGGCCATAGGCGCTGGCATGGTTGTCCAGGCCGGGCGTGCCGTCGACGCCGTTGATGCGCGCGCCGACGAGGTTGGTGAAGCCGCCAGCCGCGCCGGTGTAGTAGGCCACCAGCAGGCCGCTGGTGGCCGCCGTGAAGCTGCTGGGTGGCGCCGGCGTGCCGGGCGTCGGGTAGACGGCAGGGTTGGCCTGGGCGGCCAGGCTCAGCAGCGCGGCGGAGGCCACCAACAACAGACGTTTTGCAGCGGTCTTCATCAACAGTCTCCTCGTCGATTGGATGTGAGGTTAGCGGATTGGATAGCGCTATCACCAGCCCCTAACTCGTGGACAAATTCGTGAGCAAACCGCGCGCCTGCGTAAAGCGCGAAGCCCCGGGTTTCCCTGGGTTAAATTCGGCATCAAGGCGCGGCGCTCGGCCAGCTGGCCGGCGCTCACGCAAAGTGAAGCAGTCGCGAGGCGTGAAGCGCATGAGTCAGATGGGTGGTCGAGTCTTGGAATGCATG
>NZ_JBFULE010000914.1:0-1977 GCF_056400485.1 Roseateles sp. P5_B10 | reverse complement strand
GACCCACATGGACGCCAAGATCGAAACGCCCGTGGGCGAGCGCGCCAAACTCTCGGTGCGCAACCTGAATTTCTTCTACGGCAGCTTCCACGCGCTGAAGAACATCAACCTGGACATCCCCGAGAAGAAGGTCACCGCCTTCATCGGCCCGTCGGGCTGCGGCAAGAGCACGCTGCTGCGCACGCTGAACCGCATGTTCCAGCTCTACCCCGAGCAACGTGCCGAAGGCCAGATCCTGCTCGACGGCGACGACATCCTGTCCAGCAAGGACGACGTCTCGCTGATCCGCGCCAAGATTGGCATGGTCTTCCAGAAGCCCACGCCCTTCCCGATGTCCATCTACGACAACATCGCCTTCGGCGTGAAGCTGTTCGAGACGCTGCCGCGCGTGGAGATGGACGAGCGCGTGGAGTGGGCGCTGAAGAAGGCCGCCCTCTGGGGTGAGGTGAAGGACAAGCTCAACCAGAGCGGCTCCGGCCTGTCCGGCGGCCAGCAGCAACGCCTGTGCATCGCACGCGGCATTGCCATCAAGCCCGAGGTGCTGCTGCTCGACGAGCCCTGCTCGGCGCTGGACCCGATCTCCACCGGCAAGATCGAGGAGCTCATCCACGAGCTCAAGGCCGACTATACGGTGGCCATCGTGACTCACAACATGCAGCAGGCCGCGCGCTGCTCGGACTACACGGCCTATATGTACCTGGGCGACCTGATCGAATTCGGACCGACCGCTGAGCTCTTCATGAAGCCCAAGCGCAAGGACACCGAGGACTACATCACCGGCCGCTTCGGCTGATCAAGGAGGACGGTATGGTGGACAAACATCTCTCGACCCAGTTCGATGCCGAGCTCAGCGGCATCTCGACCCGCGTGCTCGAAATGGGCGGCCTCGTGGAGGCCCAGGTGGCGCAGGCCGTGCAGGCGCTGGTGGACTTCAGCGCCGCATCGGCCGATGAAGTGCTGACCAAGGAAAGCCGCGTCAACACGATGGAAATCGAGATCGACCGCGATCTCTCGACCATCATCGCGCGCCGCCAGCCGACGGCCCGCGACCTGCGCCTGCTGATCGCCATCAGCAAGAGCATTGCCAACCTCGAGCGCGTCGGCGACGAGGCGGCGCGCATCGCCCGCACCGTGCAGCGCCTGGTGGCCAGCGGCGTGTCGAGCCGCATGCGCTTGCCGATGTCCGACCTGAGCTTCGAAGCCGAGCTCGCCACCACCCAGTTGCGCAAGTCGCTCGACGCCTTTGCGCGCCTGGACGTGGAGCGGGCGCTGGACGTGCTCAAGCACGACGACGAGATCGACAAGGAATTCGACGGCCTGCTGCGCAAGCTCATCACCTACATGATGGAAGACCCGCGCACCATCTCCTCGTCCATCGACCTTGTCTTCGTCGCCAAGGCGATCGAGCGCGTCGGCGACCACGCCAAGAACCTGGCCGAGGTCGTCATCTACGTCGTCAAGGGCCAGGACGTGCGACACAACTCGCCCGAGGCAGTTGAAACGATGGTGCGCTGATCATGAGCCGAGTCCTTGTTGTTGAAGACGAATCGGCGATTGCTGAGCTGATTTCCATCAACCTGCGCCATGCCGGTTTCGAGGTGACGATCGCCGGCAGTGCCACGCAGGCTCAGTACGAAGTGGACCGCGTGCTGCCCGATCTGGTGGTGCTGGACTGGATGCTGCCCGGCCAGAGCGGCGTGGCCCTGGCTCGCCAGTGGCGCGGCGTGGCCCGCACCAAGGAGCTGCCCGTCATCATGCTGACGGCGCGCGCCGAGGAGGGCGACAAGATCGCCGGCCTCGACGCGGGTGCCGACGACTACATCACCAAGCCCTTCTCAACGAATGAGCTGCTGGCGCGCATCCGTGCAGTGCTGCGCCGCAAGGCGCCCGAGGCGCTGGACAGCGCGGTCGAGGTTGGCCCGCTGCTGCTGGACCCGGGCACGCGCCGCGTCAGCCGTGAGGGCAATGAGGTCAAGC
>NZ_JBFULE010000913.1:0-1981 GCF_056400485.1 Roseateles sp. P5_B10 | reverse complement strand
GCAGGGCATGGATGTCGTCGATGCTCTTGCGCAGCAGGCCGGCGTTGTAGCCCGCTTCGCGCATGACGCGGATGGCACCGTCGGGCGCCAGGGCACCTTCCACCGGCGCGCCGGCGCGCAGTGACTCGGGCGAGCGCGGCTTGCCATGGTGGCGCGTCAGCCAGGCCAGGGCCTGCAGCAGCGGGTCGCCGGCGGGCTGGTTGCTCAGGTTCTCCAGCGGGTCCGGCGGCGGCGCCGGCTCGCCATTGGCGGCCAGGCGCAAGCCCGGCGCCTGCGGCTGGCCGTCAAAGAAGGGGTCGTGCTGACGCGGCATTTAGGCCTTCTGCCTCGCATCGAGCGCAAGCCGCTCGAACTCTTGCTCTATATCGCGCACGATGGCCGGGATGTCAAACAGCGGCGAGCTGCGGCCGTACTCCGCCAGGTAACGCTTGTAAGAAGCTGCGCGGGCCGGCTGGTTGCCGATCTGTACGGCACGCTGCTCGTATTCCTCGATGGTCGTCGTGATCAGGTCGGGCAGGCCGACGGCCGTCAGCAGGCTGCCGGCCATGCGCGAGATGTAGGTACGGCCCGAGCGGGTCAGGATGGGCGTGCCCATCCACAGGCAGTCGCTGGCCGTCGTGCCGGCGTTGTAGGGAAAGGTGTCCAGGAACAGGTCGGCCAGCGTGAAGCGGGCCAGGTAGTCGGCCGGCTGGGCGCGACCGGCGAAGACGAGGCGTTCGGGGGCGATGCCCTCTTCCACCGCAACGCGCTGCAGGTTGGCCTTGGCAAACGGGTTGTCGGCCAGCAGCCACAGCACACTGTTCGGCACCTGGCGCAGCACGCGCATCCAGCAGCGCCAGACCTGCTCGCTCATCTTGTGGTTGTTGTTGAAGGCGCAGAAGACGAAACCGTCCTCCGGCAGCCCCATCTCGGCACGGCTGGGCGCCGGGTTGGCGGCGCGCGTGCGGTCGCTGACCTGGTAGCAGTGCGGCAGGTAGATGGGTTTTTCGGTGTGATACGGCAGCGACTCCGGCGGCATCACGAAGCGGTCGGCCAGGATCCAGTCCACACCCGGCAGGGCCGAGGTGGCCGGCAGGCCCAGGTAGCTGACCTGGATGGGCGCGCCGCGATAGGCCWGGATGCCGGGGCGCGCGCCGCTGGTCAGCCCCTGCAGGTCGACGAGCACATCRATGCCAGCCTCAGCAATCATCTCTGCGGCGCGGCGGTCAGGCACGCCGTGCAGCGGCGTGTAGCTGTCCATCGCCCCCTTGATGCGGGCGCGTAGCGGCGTGCCGTCCTCGCGGCTCCAGCTGAAGGCGTGGATCTCGAACTTGGCTTTGTCGTGCAGCTCGTACAGCTCGGCCGTCAACAGGCCGACGGCATGCATGTGCAGATCGCCGGACAGATAGCCGATCTTGATCTTGCCTTCGCGCTTGCGGCCCTTGTGCAGCGGTGGCTCGGTGACCTTGGTGACCTTTTCCAGCACGAAGCGCTGGGCGGTCAGCAGTTGCAGGGCCGGGTCATCGCTCTCGTCCAGCATGCCGAGCAGCGAGGTGCTCATCAAGAGGTGGTTGTGCGTGACGTCGCCAAAGGTCTGGTAGACCGGCCAGGCGCATTGCTTCTGGCGGATGTGCACGTAATGCTGGGCCACGTCGCTCTGGCGCGGGTCCAGCTCCAGCGAGCGGCGCATCAGCGCCTCGGACTCGTCATAGCGCTTCTCCTGCTCCAGCAGGCGGGCGGCGTTGTTGAAGGCGTGCAGGCGCAGGCTCAGCGGGTCGGTGCCAAGCGCGTCGGGCGCCTCGTTGTCATAGACGGTGCGCCATTCGGCCAGCGCCTCTTCCATGCGCCCCTGGTGCTCGAGCTGGTGGCCGAGGTTCAGGCGCGCCTGGGCGAAGGCCGGTGCCTGTTCGAGCGCCATGCGGTAGACGGTCTCCGCCTCCTCATGGCGGCGCAGTTCGCCCAGGACGGCACCCCAGTTGAAACAGGCCACATGACGCAGCGG
>NZ_JBFULE010000912.1:0-1982 GCF_056400485.1 Roseateles sp. P5_B10 | reverse complement strand
GGCCTGCTGTGGRCCGTGCCGAAGCTGCTGCAGATGGCGGCCGAGGACTGGGGCGACCTGCTCGACCCGGTCGACCTCGCCCGGCTGCGCGGCTGGGCCGAAGCCGTGCGGCCGGCCACGCGGGTGGTGGTCGAAGCCGCCGCCGTCTCCGGGGACGACCGGCTCTCGCAGCGCGAGGCCGAGGTCATCGCCCAGATCGCCGCCGGCGCCAGCAACAAGCACATCGCCCGCGCGCTGGACCTGAGCCCCCACACCGTCAAGCGGCATGTGGCCAACATCCTCGACAAGCTGGGCCTGAACTCACGCGGCGAGGCGGCCGCGTGGTGGAACCAGCGTCAGATGGCCACCAGGCCCGGCACGCTGGCCTGACCCAGCGCCCGGCACAGCTTGGCCCAGGCCGTGTCGTTGAGCAGCGCGCGCGCCGAGGCCAGCACCGGCGCCTGAACCGGCGGCGGCAGGCTGCCGATGACAAGGGCGCGCTCGGCCGGCGTCAATGCCGGAATCATCCAGCGCAGCGTCTCGCTCATCTCGCGCGGGCCGATGCTGGCCAGGAGGCGGTGGTGGATGTCGAGCAGCTCGGCGTCGCTGTAGGCGGCCCACAGCGCCAGGTTGTGGCGGCTCTCTTCCACGCCCATGTGCTCGAGGTTGTGGGCCACGAAGGCCGCGAAGCGGCGGTACAGGCGCTGGGCGGCGCTCGCTGACGGCATGGCGCGCAGCGCGGCGGACTCGKCGCGCAGGCCGGCGATGGCGTCCAGGTGCTCCTCGTGCTCGACCTCGATGGCCGCGCTGGCCCCCGCGCGGCGGGCTTCGATGGCGGGGTGGACGAACTCGTTCTCCTTGTCGAGATGGTGCCGGGCGGCATCCAGCAACGCGTCGAGCTGGCCCAGACTGGTGGCCAGCTCGAGCGGGTCGTCGACATCGAGGCGGCTCAGCTGCTGCAGTGTGTCGCTCATGAACAGGCGCAAAGCCTTGTGGATATGGGCGTAGAGGTCCAGGCGCGGGGGGAGGGTGGTCATGGTGGAGGCTCCGTTTGAGCCGGCGTGATGGGGCCGGATGCGCCGCAGTGTTCCGGCCGGCGTCGCGGTTGCCATCGCGCTGATGGGCCATGCCCGACGGGCCATCGGTCGTGGCTCGTCGCATGGCTCTTCGGGGCGATGGCAGGGCCCGGCCTGCTCGGCAAAGTGCGATCCATGCAACGCCGCGCCTTTGTCCTTCCGCTCAGCACCGCGGCGACCGCTGTCCCGTTGATCCCTTTCCAGGAGACTCTCATGAAGCGTTTTGGTTCCTCTTCCGCCCCCCTCAGCCTGAGCTGGGCCATCGTCACCGCTCTGGGCTTGGTGGCCGCCGGTGTGCTGGTCCTGCCCGCCGAGGCTCATGCCGCCGCGTCGCCTTGTGACGACAAGGCGACACTGCAACGCCGGCTGGATGACTTCGATTCGCGCTGGAATGCCAGCGACGCCTGGGGCCTGACGGCCCAGTTCACGATGGAGGGCAGCTTGGGCGCTGCCGGCGAGCCGGGCCGCGTGGCGGTCTACCGCGAACTCATCGAGCGTCTGGGCCGTTCGTCGCAGCAGCGCAAGACGCGCCTGCTGCGTGCCACCGACGTCGGCCAAGCCTGCCTGGTGGACGTGCAGGTGCGCAGCGGCGAACGCGGCGAGGCTGGCTTGTTCCTGCTGGCGCCGTCGGCCGAGGGCGGCATCGTCGCGATGCGCTGAGGCAGCGCACCCGGGCTGGGCGCGTGGGCGGCCTGCTTGCGTCTCAAAGGCAAATTGCCTTGTCGGCGTGAGGTCGTCGTTGCCTACTTCGCCTTCGCCGGCCAGCGCCGGAAGTCGTACCAGAGCTCCGGACGTTCGACAGGCGTGGCGGTGCCGGGCGTGAGCAGCGGATTGGTGAGATCGATCACCACGCGCTCATGCAGGCGCGCACGGCGTAACCGTTCGCCGAAGTAGCGCTCAAAGAGCTTGTCAAAGCTGCCATCGGCC
>NZ_JBFULE010000911.1:0-1985 GCF_056400485.1 Roseateles sp. P5_B10 | reverse complement strand
CTTCAGCGTCGCATTGATCAGGTCGCCCTGCTCCTTGGCGTCCTTGGTGATGTCCTTGACCGCTGCGCTCACGGCGCCGGCGTAGTAGCCGGCCGTCTCCGCGTTGACGAAGCGCTGGCCGCCACCGGGAGCAGCAGTCTGGGCCTCGAAGCGCGCGGCCGGGTTCTCGTTCTTGCCGTTGCCCAGCGAGATCTGCGCCTGGATCTCGCCCAGGGTATTGAAGTCCTTGGCGTTCAGCGAAGCCTTGGCATAGGCCGCCAGCGCCGAGCCGTTGGCCGTTTCGCGGTTGGCGGCCAGTTCGCGCATGACGCCATTGGTGTCGCTCAGGATCAGCTGGCCCATGCTGCGCCGCACGTTCTCGGCGGCGTCGGGCCGGCCGCGGCCCGCCAGATCGGTCATCACCGAAGCGGCGTCGGCGAAGACGCGGGCCTTGGTGTCGGCATCACCGATGCCGCTGGCGACCTTGAGCAACTGCTCCAGCGGCTTGGTGTCGGTGCGCACCGCGCCGACGCCGCCACCCATGCCACCCGCGACGAGGAGGGTCTCGTTGGTGGCCGCCTTCAGCACCGCCTGGCGCTGCTCGGGCAGCAGGCCCTGCAGGGCCTGCTGGGCGGTGGCGGAATCCATGCTGCCGATCACCTCGGCGATCGCGCGAGCCTGCGGATCGTGCAGGCGCGACTCGTTCATCGTGTCGATGGCGGTTTGGTCTGTCGAGGCGCCGGCCAGCTGTTTGACGAAGTCGAGCTTGGTCTGGTTGCTGCCGTGCTGACCGACGGCGGCGGCCAGGTCGGTGACGTTGTCGTCGGACAGCAGGCGGTCGCGCGAGGTCTGGCGGCCGGTGGTGCGGTCGAATGCCTGTGACAGCTTGGCCAGATCAGCGCCGCTGAGGTCGCGGGCCATCTCGTTGAAGAAGTCGCGCCGCTCGCCCTGGCTCAGCCCGCCATTGCCGAACCACGAGTCGTCGTTCATCTCGTCGGCGATCTGGCGCAACTCGTCCGCGCCGAGCTTCGCCATGACCGCCCGGCTGTCCGCCGCGTCGAGGTTGGACAGGATGGACTTGACGCTCTTGATGTCGCCGTTGGTGACGGGGTTGAACCAGCCCGTCTCCATGTGGTGGCGGATGTCCTTGACGGCGCTGTCGACGGTGTTGGGCGGCATGGTGGGCTCTCGGTCGGATTGCAAGGCGCCGGGCAGTCATGCAGCACCAGCTCATGCCGCGCATTCTTGGCAGTACCTGGCCGCGCCGAAAGCTGCGTCTGGCCCTAGCCGCGGCGCAACCCTAGCTGCGGCTGACCCTAGCCCCGTCCAGCAATTGCTGCACGTCGACCATCAGCGAGCGGGTACGCAGCTGCTGGTGGCCAAGGTGGTAGTGGAGCAAGCCGCGCAGCGTGGTCTTCAGGCCTTGCAGCTCCACCGCGCAGGCCTGACGCAGCGCGGCGGGGCTGCCGTGCAGCAGCGCGGCCTGGAGCTGGATGAGCAGCGTGCCGGGCAAGCTGGCGTCGCTGGTGGGCGGGATGAGGCCGGACTCGGGCGAGAGCTGGTAGCGGCGCGCGGGATCGATGGCAGTCTGCGTGGTCGTGACGACGCTGAGGTCGGGCAGCAGGCCCAGCTCGGCCAGCAGCCTGATCTCGAAGGCACGCAGCGCCGCGTCGCCCTCGGCCAGATGGGCCAGCGTGTCGGCGTAAGCATCGAAGAGCCGGGGATGCGGGTCGTGGCGGGCCAGCAGCTTCATCAGCAGCTCATTCAGGTAGTAGCCCGAGAACAGCGCCGCACCCGCCGGCAGGGTCGCACCGCCGCCCCACTCCGCGCTGCGCAGGGTCTGCACCTCACCGCCCTCCGCCTTGGCGGGCTTGGAGAGACTGACAGAGATGCGCTGCAACGGCAGCAGTACGGCGCGCAGCTGCGAGTAGGGCCGTTTGGCGCCCTTGGCCGCGACGGCGAGCCGGCCGGACTCGCGCGTGAACAGGTCGAGGATGAGGCTGGAC
>NZ_JBFULE010000910.1:0-1986 GCF_056400485.1 Roseateles sp. P5_B10 | reverse complement strand
ATTTGAGATGGAGCTAAGGGCACCGTTTGGGCAAGGGACCACGGCGCATGTATCGTTCATCACAATCTTCGAGGCTTGGAACGGGACAGATGTACGGAGAGTGCCTTACTTAAGCAAGCTGGAGAAGCTGTTTGAATGTGCGCTAGCAGGATGGCAAGTCAATTTTGCGGTCGAGTTCAAAGGCGAATTGCTAATGCGCGGTATTTCAGAAGATGGCTTAGATCATGAGTCAATTTTGGCTAGTGCGGAAACAATACGTTATATCAGGAGTGTCGCAACAATTGCTGGTTTTCTTGATTTGCCAGTTGATGTTGAGATAGGCCAAAAGATTGACCGTGAGGAATGGAATGTTGTTTGCGACGTGGCTCGAATTATGCGGGGAGAAAAGATCTTCGTCGCAAGCGATCTGACGTCGACCCCGAGCACCGTTATGACGGCAGATTCGGGAGGCGAAAATATAAAAATAATCCTGCTAAATCCGGAAGTCGCTCACCAATTGGTTTTCCATCAAAATGGCGGACAGGTAAAGCTTTTTGGCAAGAGTATTGCCCTTCCGATGCTAGAAATTTGCGTCGAGGATGTGTTCCCAAAGATCGGGGCAGAGGTAGAGGGTGTGGTCGAGGGGGATGGGGTTCCCTTAGACTTGATTCCAGGGCCGAACTTCAGATGTAGGTACAGGTACCTGCGAACGCCTGCAGACTCCTCAATCCCGGTTGGCGGCTAGGACGCGCAGCGTGCTCCATGCGCGGGCGCACGTCCTGCCTTCATGAAGAAGTCGGTGTTCCATCGATCATGGTTCGTCCGCGTCACAAGGTCGCAGGAGCGATTCTTGGCGCTGAGAACTTGCACAAATCCTTTCACAGTTTGCGCGGTCTCATAGAATTCTCTAATAAAATCAACTACTTGTAATAGACGCAGCGGACTTAAAATCCGCCTTCTGGAAACGGAAGTACGGGTTCGAGTCCCGTCCCGGGCACCAAGCCTTCAAACGGTCAGCGCGTGCTGGCCGTTTTTGCTTTCCGGCTGCCACGCCTGCACGGCTATGTCTTTCCAGCCCAGCACCTGCGCGASCCACGCGCGCAGCGCCGCGGGGTTCCCACTCGTTTCGACGGCGAGGGACGGCTCTCCCGTGCTGGCTCCCCAGAGATCGGCCGCACGTCGCGCGACGGCGGTCTCGATGCGTAGCAATTTGACGGATGTACCGAGCGCCGCCTGCCACAGCGGCTCGATCAGCGGATAGTGCGTGCACCCCAGCAGCGCCGTGTCCACGCCGGCAGCGCGCAGCGGCGCGCAGTAGTGCTCGACGAGGGCGCGTAGCTCAGCGCTGGCGAGGTCACCAGCTTCGATGCGGTCGACGACGCCGGGGCAGCCCTGCACGACGACTTCGTGCGCACCGGCGTGCCGCTCGACCAGCGCAAGCAGCCGAGCGCTTGTTGCCGTGGCCGGCGTGGCCAGCAGGCCGATCCGGCCATTGCGCGTCGCCGCAACCGCGGGTTTGATGCCTGGCTCGGTGCCCACGAAGGGAAGGGTGGGCCAACGCGCGCGCAGCGCCTCGATGGCGTGCGCCGTGGCCGTGTTGCAGGCAACGACGATGAGCTCGGCGCCGCTGGCGATCAGATGTTCGGCGATGACCAAGCTGCGCTGTTGGATGTCTTCGGGCGTGCGAGCACCGTAAGGGGCATAGGCCGTATCGGCGAGGTAGCGCAGGCGCACACCGGGCAGCAGCTGGCGCAGTTCGTGCAATACCGTGAAGCCGCCGACACCGGAGTCGAAGATGCCGATTTCTCGGCTCGGGGAGGGATCGATCTGCATGGGCGCGAGCAGTCTAGCTTCGCGATTCGAGAGGCCTCCCCAAAAAGAGTTCCCCCAGCGCCGTCCGGCGTCTGGCTAGAATCGAACGATCGTGCTTTTTTAAGCGCAGCTCTCCCGAAGAGCGCCCGTAGAATCTGGTTAACGTTTACGTCAATTCGAGCTGGAGTTTTCGAT
>NZ_JBFULE010000909.1:0-1987 GCF_056400485.1 Roseateles sp. P5_B10 | reverse complement strand
GGTCGGGAGCGAGCTGGTTGATGTCGGCATCGTTCGGGAACTCGATGGCGACCGGCGTGTTCGCAGGCCAGCGGGTCTTCACGGCATGCCATTGCTCCAGCGAGAGCAGGCGGTTGGGCGCCGGATCGGGATCGGGCTTGGGGCCGTCTTCGCCGATGGCGTGCTTCCATTGGCAGGTGGTGGCGTTGATGAATTTCATGCTCAGTGAGTGCTGGGCCGCCCCGAACTCACTGGCGCCCCCTTGGGGGGCAGTGAGCGAAGCGAGCGTGGGGGCGTTCATACTTTTGCGGTCGAGACGCGAACGGCGTTGGCCGCCGTCTTGAAGGGGTCGAGGCCCAGGCGCTTCACCGCGTTGACGAAGTGTTCTCCAGCCAAGCGCTCGCGCTTGAAGGTGTCGATGACGGCATCAATGGCGTCGGCGATCTCGTCGGCCGCAAAGCTCGGGCCGATGACCTTGCCGGCCACCGTCGTGCCCGACAGCACGGTGCCGTCGCTGCCGCCCAGCGTCAACTGATACCACTCAGTGCCGTCCTTGTCGACGCCGAGGATGCCGATGTGGCCGCTGTGGTGGTGGCCGCAGCTGTTGATGCAGCCGCTGATGTGCAGGTCGATCTCGCCGAGGTCCTCGAGTTCGTCCTGGTCTTGATAACGCTCGGCGATCTCTGCCGCCAGCGGCAGCGAGCGGGCATTGGCCAGCGCGCAGAAGTCGCCGCCGGGGCAAGCGATCTGGTCGGTCAGCAGGCGGGCGTTGGGCGTGGCGAAGCCAGCGGCACGGGCGGCCTGGAAGAGCTCGGGCAGGTCCGAGGCCTTCACCCAGGGCAGCACGAGGTTCTGGCGGTGCGTGACGCGCAGCTCGCCGTGGCTGAACTGGTCGGCCAGGGCTGCTGCGGTGTCCATCACGTCGGCGGTCGTGTCGCCGGGGGCGATGCCGACGCGCTTGAGGCTGAGCGTGACGGCGCGGTAGCCGGCGACGCGGTGGCCGTCGACATTGCGCGCCAGCCAGCGTGCGAAAGCCGGGTCGCTGGTGTCGAGCGTCGGCTCGGCGGCCGGTGCGACGCCGGCCGGGTCGACAAAGCAGGCCGTCACGCGGTCCAGCTCGGCCTGGGGAATGATGTGCTCGTGGCCACCGTTGTCGTCGGCCAGGATGCGGCGGTACTCCTCGTTGACGGCGTCGAAGAACTTCTGGCCCTCGGCCTTGACGAGGATCTTGATGCGGGCCTTGTAGAGGTTGTCGCGCCGGCCGGCCAGGTTGTAGCAGCGCACGATGGCCTCGATGTAGACGAGGATCTGCTGCCAGGGCACGAAGGCGTTGATCTCGACGCCCGGAATCGGCGTGCGGCCCATGCCGCCGCCGACCAAGACCTGGAAGCCGACCTCGCCGGCCTCGTTCTTCTTCAGCTGCAGGCCGATGTCATGCCAGCCGATGGCCGCGCGATCTTCCTTGGCGCCGCTGACGGCGATCTTGAACTTGCGCGGCAGGTGGGCGAACTCGGGGTGCAGGGTGCTCCACTGGCGCAGGATCTCGCAGTAGGGACGGGCATCGACGATGTCATCCGGTGCGATGCCGACGAAGGCGTCGCTGGTGATGTTGCGGATGCAGTTGCCGCTGGTCTGGATGCCGTGCATGTCGACCTCGGCCAGCAGCTCCATCACCGTGGCGCTGTCCACCAGCGGGATCCAGTTGTATTGCAGGTTCTGGCGCGTCGTGAAGTGGCCGTAGCCGCCCTGGCCGGCAAAGGGGCCGTCGGGCTGGCGGTCGTACTCGCGGGCGATCTTGGCGAGCTGGCGCAGCTGGCGCGAGGACAGCTCGCCATAGGGCACGGCCACGCGCAGCATGGGCGCATGGCGCTGGATGTACCAGCCGTTTTGCAGGCGCAGCGCGCGGAACTCATCGGTGCCGAGGGTGCCGGCGAGGTGGCGCTCGAGCTGGTCGCGGTATTGCGCGGCGCGGGCGTGGACGAAGCGGCGGTCGAAGTCGGTGTAGCGA
>NZ_JBFULE010000908.1:0-1990 GCF_056400485.1 Roseateles sp. P5_B10 | reverse complement strand
GCCTCAACGCGCGCCCACTTCGAATGCGTGCCTGGCAGCACCAGGCAGGCCTGTTCGGCCAGCTCGGGATGCAAGGCGAAGGCGCCAACAATCTGGGTCTCTTCGCCACGCATGACATCCGGTTGGGCGCCGWCATGCATCAGGCCGGGCACGATCCAGAACCTGGCATCGACCTGCAATGCCTGGCGAGCCAGCGCGGCGGCGTCGGCCGGGCAGGGCGCATAGGGCGCTTCGCGCCAGCCATGCTGGCTGCCGACCATGCCGCAGGCGAGCATCGGCAGCCCGGGCCAGCCATCGGTCACGGCGGCCAGCGCCTGGGCGAAAGCGTCTGCGCCGGACAGCGTCGAGGCGCCCTGCTCGGATTGGCGCGTCGCCAGCACCGTACCGTCGGCGCCCAGCAGGAAGGCACGCAGCCGCGTGCTGCCCCAGTCCAGCGCGATGAGGCGGCCGCCGTCCATCACCATTCGGCGACGCTCCCGTCCGCGTGGCGCCACAGCGGGTTGCGCCAGTCGGGCGCCGTCTTGCTGGCCTCGATGACCTTCTCTTCGTCCACCACCACGCCGAGACCCGGTTTGGTCAACGGCTTCATGTAGCCGTTCTCGATGTGGAAGTCTTCCTTGTTCAGCACGTAGTCGAGCAGCTCGCCGCCCTGGTTGTAGTGGATGCCCATGCTCTGCTCCTGCAGCACGGCGTTGTGCGAGACGAAATCGACGTGCAGGCAGGCCGCCAGCGCGATGGGCCCCAGCGGGCAATGCGGCGCGAAGGCCACGTCATAGGCCTCGGCCATGGCGGCGATCTTGTGGCACTCGGTGATGCCGCCGGCGTGCGACAGGTCGGGCTGCACGATGGACAGGCCGCCGGCCTGGAAGACGCGCTTGAACTCGAAACGCGAATACATGCGCTCGCCGGCCGCCAACGGGATGGCGGTGTGCTCAGCCAAGCGGGCGTAGGTTTCGTCCTGCTCGGCCAGCACGGGCTCTTCGACGAACAGCGGCCGGTAGGGTTCCAGCGCCTTCAGCATGACCTTGGCCATCGGTGCGCCGATGCGGCCGTGGAAGTCGATGCCAAACTCGATGTCGTGGCCAAAGGCTTCGCGGATCTCGGCGATGCGGGCCACGGCTTCGTCGACCTTGCGGGCGCTGTCGATGAGGCCCATCTCCTCGGAGCCGTTCATCTTGAAGGTGTCGAAGCCCCCTTCGCGCAGCCGCTTGATGTCGCGGATGACATCGGCCGGCCGGTCACCGCCGACCCAGGAATACACCTTCATCTTGTCGCGTACCAAGCCGCCGAGCAGCTGGTGCACCGGTGCGCCCAGGGCCTTGCCTTTGATGTCCCACAGCGCCTGGTCGATGCCGGCGATGGCGCTCATCAGGATGGCGCCGCCGCGGTAGAAACCGCCGCGGTACATGACCTGCCAGAGGTCGTTGATGCGGGAGGCGTCTTGCCCGATCAGATAGGGCTCGAACTCGTGCACGGCAGCTTCGACGCTGCGCGCCTTGCCTTCGATGACGGGCTCGCCCCAGCCGCTGATGCCGGCATCGGTGTCGATCTTCAGGAACATCCACCGCGGGGCGAGGCGGTAGGTCGTCAGCTTGGTGATTCTCATGGGGCCATGACTGGTGCAGGAACGGCCGAAAGCTTAGGAGGGGCTGCTAGTTCTGAAATATCGAATCTTTGCCAGCGGCTATATGGATTTCATATTGGTGGATAGGCGCCGAAAAGCAAAAGGGCTGCAGAAGCAGCCCTTGAGCGGTTGCGGCACGCGGTTCACATGCCCGTTTCAGTGCGACTTCAGTCGCGCTTGCTGTTGTACTGGCCACTCACGGCGTCGCCCAGTTGACCCACGATCGCCAGCGTCGCCAGCACCAAAGTCACGATCAGCAGTTCCATTTGTTTCCCTTTCTTCGTTGTTGACGCTTCGCATCTTAGGGTTTTCACCACATAAACAAGGGTTAACCCTATGCATTGCGGGCRTGGAACGATGCGGTAC
>NZ_JBFULE010000907.1:0-1991 GCF_056400485.1 Roseateles sp. P5_B10 | reverse complement strand
GATTTGCGGTGGCGCCAACAGCGCTGTTGAAACGCTGTTGACGGATCGACAGCGCTTACAACCTGGCCATGAACTGGATGCCCACGCTGCGCGGGATGGCCGGCGTGTAGCTGGTGCTGCTGATGGAGCGCACCGTGTCGTCGTTGAACAGGTTCTTGACGATCAGGCTGACGTTGAAGCTCTTGTTGCGCGTGCCGAAGCCGATGCCGGCGTCCACCGTCGTGCTCTTGGGCACGATGGAATAGGCCGAGAGGCTGACGTCCGAGTAGTAGGACGAAGAGAAGGCCACGTTGCCGGTGTAGTTGATCTCCTTGTCGCCCCAGACCGGCTGGCGGTAGTCCACGCCGATGTTGCCGGTGTACTTGGCCGCGCCCGCCAGGGGCCGGCCGCTGATGTCGGTATAGGGCGCGGAGCCGGGGTAGGCGTCCTCGATGCGCTGGGCGGCGTTCGGGAAGGACTTGTACTTGGCGTCGTTGTAGGCGGCCGAGAAGCGCACCGTCAGGTCGCGGATGCCGCCGTAGACGCCGTCGATCTCCAGGCCCTTGACCTCGACCTTGGGCGCGTTGCCGGTGGCGCTGGTGTAGTAGCGGGTGCCGTCGTTGGTCTGCGTCGTCGTGTAGACGTCCAGCACGCGCACGCTCTGCTGGTAGTTCTTGATGCGGGTCTGGAAGACGTCGGCGTTCAGGATCAGCGTCTTGTTGAACAGCGCCGACTTGAAACCCAGCTCGAAGCTGTCGGTCTTCTCGGGTTCGACGGGCGAGGACACGCCGTTGACGAACTGCGCGATGCCAGCCTTCTCGCCGTGTTGCAGCGAGGCATAGCCGGTCAGGTCGCGGTTGAACTTGTAGCTCGGGCTCAGCACCCAGGCCGGTTGCGTCTTCTTGAAGGGCTCGGCCTCGGTGGTGGGGAAGAGCACGCCGATGTTGGCCTGGCGGATTGCCTTGGCATCGGCGACCTGGCGGCGTTGCGCGGCGCTCAGGGCAGCGTAGGTCGGCACGTTGAAGTACTTGGCCGCCGTGGCGTTGGCCAGCGCGATCTGCTCGGCCGTGTTGCCGGCGGCGAGGTCGCCCGTCGCGTTGGTGGCGAAGCCGCCCAGGGCGACGCCGTTGACGCTGACCGGGTTCAGCTCGGGCGCGCTGCCGTCGCTGGTGATGCGGCTGGTGCCGGTGTTGCGGCGGTCCTCGCGCGTCAGGCGGGCGCCGGTGGTCAGCGTCAACGCCTCGCTGAGGTGCCAGTTGGCCTGGGCAAAGATGGCCGCGCTCTTGTTGCGGATGTCCTGCACGCCGGTCGGGCTGTTGTAGGAGGCCTTCACATTGGCCAGGCTGTTGCGCAGCAGGTCGCGGCCGGCGGCGTCGGCGTCCAGTCGGGCGTACTGCGCGTTGTTGGCGAACCAGGCGCCGGCGTCGTTGCCCCACCAGCGGCGGTAGTCAGCGGTGTTGTCCACCTTGATGAAGTACAGGCCCGCCTGGTAGTCGACGAAGCCACCGGGCGCGGAGGTCAGGCGCAGCTCCTGCGTGGCCTGGCGGTAGTCGTTCCAGAAACCGCCGGCATTGCGATAAACGTCGAAAGGCGTCGCGTCGTCGTTCACCGCGTCGAAGTGATAGCTCTTGTAGGCGGTGATCGACGTCAGCGTGTGGCTGCCGAGCTGCCAGTTCAGGTCGGCTGTGGCGCCCGAGCTGCCCGTCACCAGCGGGCGCACCGAGTCGGTGGTCAGCAGGTTCTGGTAGTCGGCGAGGGAATAGCCGGTGTTGTCCTTGAACCAGCGGCGGCCCAGGCGCTGCTCGTTGGTCACCGTCGTGATGGGGGCGCCGTTGGAGTAGGTCGTCGGCGGGTTGATGACGGGGAAGCTGCGGCCGTTGGTCGTCTCGCCGGCGCGCGGCTGCAGGTCGAAGGCGAAGCGGGCCTTGAAGTCCGGCGAGGGCGTGACGAGGAACTGCACGCGGCCGGAGATGCGGTCGGTGTTCGTGTAGCTGATGTCGCGGTTGTAGGCG
>NZ_JBFULE010000906.1:0-1997 GCF_056400485.1 Roseateles sp. P5_B10 | reverse complement strand
TGCTGCTGGACGAGCCCACCAACCACCTGGACCTGGACGCCCTGGTCTGGCTGGAAGCCTGGCTGCAGCGCTACGACGGCACGCTGATCATCATCAGCCATGACCGCGAATTCCTCGACGCGATCACCAAGGTCACGCTGCATCTGGACGAAGGCAAGCTGGTGCGCTACGGCGGCAACTACACCAGCTTCGAGACGCAGCGCGCCGAGCGCATGGTGCTGCAGCAGGCCGCCTTCTCCAAGCAGCAGGACCGCGTGGCCCACTTGCAGAAATTCATCGACCGCTTCAAGGCCAAGGCCAGCAAGGCCAAGCAGGCGCAGAGCCGCGTGAAGGCGCTGGAGCGCATGGAGCGGCTGGCGCCCGTGCTGGCGTCTGCCGACTTCAATTTCGAGTTCCGCGAGCCGCTGAATCTGCCCAACCCGATGCTGATGTTCGACGAGATGTCAGCCGGCTACGGCACGACCACGATCGTGCGCGACATCGACCGCTCGGTGCTGGCCGGACAGCGCATCGGCATCCTCGGCGCCAACGGCCAGGGCAAGTCGACGCTGGTGAAGACCATCGCCGGTACCCAGCCAGCGCTGGCGGGCAGGCTAACGCAGGGCAAGGGCCTGTCCATCGGTTACTTCGCCCAGCAGGAACTGGACGTGCTGCGCCTGGACGAAGGCCCGCTGGAGCACATGGTGCGGCTGGCTCGCGAGGTCGGCCCAGCCGGCCGCGAGCAGGAACTGCGCGACTTCCTCGGCCAGTTCCGCTTCACTGGCGACATGGTCAACCAGCAAGTCGGCAGCCTGTCTGGCGGCGAGAAGGCGCGGCTGGTGCTGGCCATGCTGGTGTGGCAACGCCCCAACCTGCTGCTGCTGGACGAACCCACCAACCACCTGGACCTGAACACCCGCGAGGCGCTGTCGATGGCGCTCAACGAGTTCGAGGGCACCGTCATGCTGGTCAGCCACGACCGCGCGCTGCTGCGCGAGGTCTGCGACGAGTTCTGGCTGGTGGCCGACGGCGTCGTCAAACCCTTCGACGGCGACCTGGACGACTACCAGCGCTGGCTGCTCGACCAGAGCAAGGAAGCCGCCCGTGCAGCCAAGAAGCAGTCGGCGGCAGCGCCGGCGCCAGTGGTCAAGGCTTCAGCTGCGCCTGCGCCTGCCGCGCGCGAGGACCGCAAGGTTTCGGGTCAGGCGCGCGCCAAGCTGGCCGACCAGACGCGGCCGCTGCGCAAGGAGATGGAGCAGATCGACAAGCGCATGCATGCTCTCGCCACTGAGCGCGCCGGCATCGAAGCCCAGCTCGCCGAAGGCGCTGCCGCCTCGGCCATTGCCGAGATGGGCAAGCGCCTGAAGGCGATCAGCGACCAGCTCGAAGCCGACGAGGCGCGTTGGCTGGAGCTGGGTGAGCAGATCGAGGCGCTGAACGCCTAGATCGCGAGCACCGCGGCCAGGGCAATCGCGCCTGGCAGCGCCTGCACGAAAAGGATCTTCTTCGAGGCCGTGGCCGCGCCGAACACGCCGGCCACGACGACGCAACCCAGGAAGAACACCAGCCAGGGCTTGCCCACGCCTGCGGCGCCCTGTATCAGGCCCCAGGCCAGGCCTGCGGCGAGAAAGCCGTTGTAGAGGCCCTGGTTGGCCGCCAGTGCCTTGGTCTGCTCGGCGAAGTCCGCCTTCAGCCCGAAGGCCTTGCGGCCCAGCGGCTTGGTCCAGAAGAACATTTCCAGCACCAGGAAATACAGGTGCAACAGCGCGACCAGCGCCGACAGCACGATTGCGACCATCTGCATCGTCTCTCCTCGTCTTTTGTGATTGGGGGTGGCGCATCGTCTCAGATCGCCCTAGCGTCCGGTGTCGCATGAAAGACCATTTAACTTGTACGCAATTGAATTGCGAACTACATTAATGGCCATGGCACGCAGCAAGACCCCACCCCCCAACGCCGATCCCCGCGGCGAATGGCTGCAGCTGGACCGCCAGCTCTGCTTCGCGCTGTACCTGTAC
>NZ_JBFULE010000905.1:0-2000 GCF_056400485.1 Roseateles sp. P5_B10 | reverse complement strand
CGGTGGAATTCGCCAACAGCCCGGCTGGCTCGACGCTGAAGCTGACCGAGCAGCTCGYCTATCTCGACGGGCACCAGGACCTGGAGCAGCGCCGGCGTGGCACCGAAGAAGGCCTCGACCGGCTGCTGCTGGAAGTGGACGCCGCTTAACCGAACGCCTGGCGCGCGTTCTGGAACATCCGCAACCAAGGGCTGTGCAGCGCGCGGTCGCCGCTGGTCCAGCTCATCTGCACGTTGCGGAACACGCGCTCGGGGTGAGGCATCAGCGCGGTGAAGCGGCCGTCGGCCGTCGTCACCGAAGTCAGGCCGCCCGGGCTGCCATTCGGGTTGAACGGATAGGCCTCGGTCGCCTGGCCGTGGTTGTCGACAAAGCGCATGGCGGGGATGACCTTGGCTGCATCGCCCTGGCGCGCGAAGTTCGCAAAACCCTCGCCGTGAGCGACGGCGATGGGCGCGCGGCTGCCGGCCATGCCCTTGAAGAAGACGCTGGGCGAATCCAGCACCTCGACCAACGCGAGGCGGGCCTCGTACTGCTCGCTCTGGTTGCGCGTGAAGCGCGGCCAGGCGTCGGCGCCCGGGATGATGGGCGCGAGTGCGGCCAGCATCTGGCAGCCGTTGCAGACGCCCAGGGCCAGGGTGTCGGAGCGGGAGAAGAAGGCACGGAACTGCTCGGTCAGCACCGGGTTGAACATGATGCTGCGCGCCCAGCCTTCGCCGGCGCCCAGGGYGTCGCCGTAGCTGAAGCCGCCGCAGGCCACAAAGGCTGCAAAGCCGTCCAGCTTGACCGCGCCCGACTGCAGGTCGCTCATGTGCACGTCGAAGCTGTCAAAGCCGCCCAGCGACATCGCGTAGGCCATCTCGACATGCGAGTTCACGCCCTGCTCGCGCAGGATGGCGACCTTGGGGCGGGCGCCAGTCGAGACGAAAGGCGCCTCGGGCGTGAACGTCAGGTGCACGTGCAGACCTGGGTCATCCGCCTTGCCAGCCGCCGCGTGTTCAGCATCGGCGCCGGCCGGGTTGTCGCGCAGTTTGGCGATCCGCCAGCTCACCTCATCCCAGGTCTGCTGCAGCGCCGTGAGGTCAGCAGCAAAGACCTTCTTCGCATCGCGCCAGACTTCCATCTGTCGCGCCGCATTCGGCTTGGCCACGACATGCGAATGCTTGGACAGGCCATGCGCGCGCAGCACCTGCATGACGGCGTCGCGGTCGGCCGCGCGCACCTGGATCAACGCGCCCAGTTCCTCGCTGAACAGCGCGCGCAGCGTCAGCTCCTCGCGACGGGCGCTGACCTGGGCGGCCCAGTTCTTGGAGTCGCCCATGTCGGCGCGGCTGTCGCTGATGCCGTCCCCTTCGGTGACCAGCATGTCCACGTTCAGGCTCAGGCCGGTCTGGCCAGCAAAGGCCATTTCGCAGGCAGCCGCCCACAGGCCGCCGTCCGAACGGTCGTGATAGGCCAGCAGCTTGCTCTCGGTGCGCAGTTCGTTGATGGCATTGACCAGCGAAACCAGCAGMTTGGGCTCGTCCAGGTCGGGCACATCGGCGCCGAACTGGTTCAGCGTCTGCGCCAGGATCGATCCGGCCATGCGGTGCTGGCCCTGGCCGAGGTCGATGAGGATGGCGCACGAGTCCTCGCGCTGCCATTCCGGCGTCAGCGTGCCGCGAACGTCGGCGATGCTGGCAAAGGCCGTGACGATCAGCGACACCGGCGCGGTGACCTGTTGGCCATCCCACTTGGTGCGCATCGACAAGGAGTCCTTGCCGACCGGGATCGAGATACCCAGCGCCGGGCACAGCTCCATGCCGACGGCCTTGACCGTGTCGAACAGCGCAGCGTCTTCACCCGCTTCGCCGCAGGCGGCCATCCAGTTCGCGCTGAGCTTCACGCGCGGCAGCTCGAAGGGCGCGGCCAGCAGATTGGTGATGGCCTCGGCCACGGCCATGCGGCCGGAAGCCGGCGCGTTGACGGACGCCAGCGGCGTGCGCTCGCCCATGCTCATGGCC